>CAIRSA010000565.1 GCA_903881085.1 uncultured Acidobacteriia bacterium | reverse complement strand
TTGGCGGAGAAGCTGACCGAGCCCTCTTTGCCGCCTTCCTCCTTGATGGTGAACTTGCCCTGCTTCGCATCCTCGAAATTCATCTCGGTAACTTTTCCGGTTTTCTTGTCCTTCACCTTGATGGTGCCTGTCTTGTCATCGTAGGCAAGCACTTCGATATCGGGGTTCGTGGCGGCCATCATCTTCGTCACCGCCAGCGCCGGATTCGATTGAATGAGATCGGTATCAAGGCCCGCCTGCTTCACTTTGTGAGCAATAAAGAATCCGGTAGCGACCACGCCGATAACCACCATAAGGACGAGTCCGCCGATTCCGAGAAGAATCCACAGCAGCACATTGCTCTTCTTTGCCGGTGGAGGAGTGGGTTGTGAGGGGTTCATATTGTTATAGCTCCTTGCTTTCTATACTAAACTAGCAGTCATGGCTCGCAGAATTTTATTGGTACTTGCATTCATTGGAATTTCCGGAGCACAAAGTATTGAGTTTACACGCGATGTGGAACCGGTGTTGAAGAAGCGCTGCCAGGCCTGCCATGGAGCAGGCATGCAGCAAAACGGATTGCGCCTCGATGATGGCGAAAGCGCGTTGAAAGGCGGCTATTCCGGCGCGGCGATCGTACCGGGCAAGAGCGCCCAAAGCCGCTTGATTGAGCGCGTCACCAGCAGTGAAAAAGGAAAGATGATGCCGCCCGGCGGCGCACGCCTCACCGCGGCGGAGATCAAGGCTATCTCCAACTGGATCGATCAAGGCGCTAAGTGGCCGCTCTCGGCAAAAGCAAACACGGGCCCCGCGAAGACCTCGCATTGGGCCTTTCAACCGCTTGCCAAGACTCCGCCGCCCGCGGTTTCCGGCAACAAGTGGGTGCGAAATCCCATCGACTCGTTCGTGCTCGCGCGGCTCGACAAAGAAGGAATAGCACCTTCGCCCGAAGCCACGAAGACCACTCTCATCCGGCGTCTGAAGCTCGATTTGACGGGCCTTCCACCTACACCTGTTGAAGTTGCCGAGTTCGTCGCTGACACTCGCCCCGATGCCTACGAACGTCTGGCCGACCGCTTCCTCGCCTCTCCTCAGTACGGCGAAAAGTGGGCCCGCCAGTGGCTCGATCTCGCCCGCTATGCAGATAGCGACGGCTACGAAAAAGATCAGATCCGTCCCATGGCCTGGCGCTGGCGGCAGTGGGTGATCGACGCGCTCAATCACGACATGCCCTTCGATCAGTTCACGGTGGAACAGTTGGCGGGCGACATGCTGCCCAACTCTACGATCGAGCAGAAGGTCGCCACCGGCTTTCAACGCAACACGCTGACCAATCGCGAAGCAGGCGTCGACCGCGAAGAGACGCGCTTCGAACAGATCGTGAATCGTACCAACACCATTGGCACCGTATGGCTGGGCCTCACAGTAGGCTGCGCGCAGTGCCACAACCACAAGTACGATCCGATCTCACAGCGCGAATATTATCAGCTGTTCTCGTTCTTCAACACCGCCGATGACGACACCATCGATGCCCCGCTGCCCGGCGAAATGGGCCCATATCTGCGCGCCAAAGCTGACTATGATCGGAAGCGCGCCGACCTGCTAAAGCAGTACGGCGCAGCCGAATTGCAGGCGCAGTGGGAAACGCACATGCGCCAGGCAATCAACGATGCCGGCAAAGATCTCGAGTTCGATTTCTCACTCACCTCAATGCGCGCTATGTTCGATCACGCCACGCGCATCCTGATGACCGACCCCGCCAAACGCCGCCCCATTGATGCGGACCGCCTGACTCGCTACTTCATCGGCAACCCCGGGCCGGAGTTCGGCCGCGACAAAGCAGTCAGCGCGAAGCTGAAAGAACTGCGCGAAAAACTCGCTCCCCTCGATGCCGCGTTTCCAACGATGACGCAGGCCATGGTGCTGCTGCCACGCGATCCCGATCACGCAACCACCAACGTCCACATTCGCGGTGATTGGAAAAATGTCGGCATCGAAGTGCAGCCGGGCGTGTTGGAGGTAATGCCGCCGATGAAGACCAACGGACCAGCCGACCGCCTCGCCTTTGCCCGCTGGCTGGTATCGAAAGACAATGCGCTCACCACCCGCGTGGCCGTCAATCGCGCCTGGCAGGAACTCTTCGGCAAGGGCATCGTCCGCACGTCGGAAGACTTCGGCGTCACCGGCGACAAGCCCTCGCACCCGGAACTGCTTGATTGGCTCGCCGCCGAATTTCAAAACCAGGGCTTCAGCATGAAGAAGCTGCACAAGACCATCGTCATGTCGGCCACCTACCGCCAATCGTCAAAGACGCGTCAGGAACTGAAAGATCGCGACCCCGACAACACACTGCTCGCCCGCCAAACGCGCATGCGCCTTTCCGCCGAACAAATCCGCGATTCCGCTCTGTGGGCAGGCGGCATTCTCGATACACGCGTTGGCGGCAAGAGCGTCCGTCCACCAATGCCCGCGGGCGTCGCCGAACTCAGCTACGGCGGAAGCAAATGGAAAGAGAGCGATGGCATCGACCGCTATCGCCGCGGCCTGTATATCCACTTCCAGCGCACCACGCCCTATCCGCAACTGATGACCTTCGACGCCCCGGATTCGAACACGACGTGTAGCCGCCGCCGCGCTTCGAACACGCCGCTGCAAGCGCTGAACCTGCTCAACGACCCGGTCTTCGCCGAAGCCTACAGCGCCATCGCCGCGCGCGGCTTGAGCGAAGTGCAAGGCGGCTTCCGCGAACGGTTGGAGTATCTGTTTGAGCTTTCGCTATCGCGCCAGCCAACGGCCAGCGAACGCGAACGGCTCGGAAAATATCTCGACCAGCAAACAGCTCTACTGCGCAAGGAAGGCAAGCCGGCCAGCGCATTGGAACAACAGGCATGGGCAAGTGTTGGCCGCGTGCTCATGAACCTCGACGAATTTATTACCAGGGAATAACACCAATGAATCCGAATTCCAGACGTAAGTTTTTCCGCGACATCGCTGGCGGACTTGGGAACATCGCCCTCGCCGACATGCTCGCCGCAGGCGGCCTGACTGCCGCCAATTCGAATCCGCTCGCCGCCAAACAAGGCCACTTCAAAGGCAAGGCCAAGAGCGTGATCTTCATGTTCATGGAAGGCGGACCCAGCCAGGCCGATCTGTTCGACCCCAAGCCAGGCTTGCAAAAATGGCACGGTAAACCGCTGCCTGAATCCATGACCAAGCAGATGCAGTTGGCCTTCATCAAGCCCACTGCGGCCGTGCTGGCCAGTCCGCGCGTGTTCAAGCCGTATGGAAAATGCGGCACGCAGTTCTCTGACTACATTCCTTACACCGCCGCACAGGCCGATGACATATGCCTGGTGCGGTCGATGTTTACTGACGCGTTCAATCACCATCCGGGACAGTTGGAGTTGTTCACCGGCTCCACGCAAATCGGCCGCCCCACCATGGGCGCATGGAGCGTCTACGGCCTGGGCAGTGAGTCCCAGAACCTGCCGGGCTTCGCCGTGCTCGCCTCCGGCGCAGGCACCAGCGGAGGCGCATCCAACTGGGGCAGCGGCTTCCTGCCTTCGAGCTATCAAGGCACGTTGCTGCGCAGCAAGGGCGATCCGATTCTGTATCTTTCGAACCCCGACGGAGTCTCGCGCGATTCACAGCGCGCCGGGCTTGACGCGATGAAGGACTTGAACGAAGAGCACTTCAAAGAGACCGGCGACGAAGAGATCAACGCGCGCATCGCCAACTACGAACTCGCGTATCGCATGCAGATGGCCGCGCCGGAGCTGGCCGACTTCTCCAAGGAATCGAAAGAGACTCTGGAAATGTACGGCATCGGCAAAGAGCCGACGAATCAGTTCGGCACCAACTGCCTGCTCGCCCGCCGCATGGTGGAACGCGGTGTGCGCTTCGTGTTGATGATGCACGCCAGTTGGGACGATCATACGCAGCTCAACAAAAAGCTGAAGAAGAACTGCGACTTGAGCGACCAGCCCACCGCTGCCTTGCTCAAAGATCTGAAGCAGCGCGGCCTGCTCGATTCCACATTGGTAGTCTGGGGCGGCGAGTTCGGCCGCACACCCATGGCCGAGATCCGCAATATCAAGGAAGAGGACAACGCCGGCCGCGATCACCATCCGCTGGCTTATAGCATGTGGCTGGCCGGCGGCGGCATCAAGGGCGGCCAGGTGGTCGGAGCGACGGATGACCTGGGCTTCAACATCACTGAGGACAAGGTGCACGTGCACGACCTGCAGGCGACCATGATGCATTGCCTGGGCTTCGACCACCTGAAGTTCACATACCGCTTCATGGGCCGCGATTACCGGCTTACTGATCTGGCCGGCAACGTAGTCAAAAAGATGCTGGTATAGCCCGAAGTGGTGCAGAGTGGCACTCGCCCCGACTCACTAACTAACGAATCGGATCACCGCACGCCCAAGATGAATATCATCCCCCGGCATCAGCGGAAATCCCTTGGAACCGCGATGGACCTCTAGACTCAATCCATCGCGGATCACCCAAAGCCCGCAATTTCCATTAGTCTTCGCCCCCGGCGTGTAAACCCGGTCATTGAAGAGTAGACACTCCCCACTCTGCTTCGCAAACAAGACATGCGCATGTTCACGAGACACCGTACGATTCACATCGCCCTCTTCCAAGAACGCAATATCATTCCTCCGCGAAGGCCCATCCGTCCGATACACATCCTCGCCACGCCCGATATTCAAGCGGGCCTTCCCCATCAGAACCTCAGCCACATTCGCCGCACCCACAGCCACAATCAACTTCGCACCGCGCTCCGCAACAGGCTCCGCAACCTTTTCCCGCATCGCTGATTCCACCCACACCCAAGGCTCGCCAGGCCCCGGCAACGCCGTGGAAGTTTCCACCTCCACATGCAGATCTTCCGGGAAACGATACTTCGCCCGCGCCAGGCCGTTCTTCAACTCTTCCTCACAGAACTGCGCGAAAAACTGGCCTTGAAAGATAGCGGCCCCACTCTCCGGCACACCCGTCAAACGCAAGCGAACCTGATTGTACGGATACACGCTGCGCCCCGCCACCATGTGGCTCTGCGCTTTCACGGCATCGAGCAATGCAAGCCGGATCTCGGCCATCTCAGGAGCATTCTTAGCCCCATCGATCGCCCCGAATGGCGCTTCGAAAATCGTTCGCCCGAGTTTCTCAAACCAATCTGCAATAGGCATGGATTATTTCTCTTCCTGCTTGGTAATGATTTTCAAATCGCGAGCTGCCTCAACCAATTCACGCGCCACCGGCGCCGCCGCAAGCGCACCATATCCGCCGTGCTCAATCACCACGGCAAAGGCAATGCGGCCAGCCGGCGCGGCATCATACGGAGCGAAGCCAGCGAACCACGAATGCGGAGGACCTTCTTCCACCTGCGCGGTACCGGTCTTTCCCGCCACCTTGATGTCGAGACCCGCCATCGCGCGCTGACCTGTACCACCCGTCACAACCGAGCGCATGCCGCGCGCGACAACTTGCGCCATCTCAGCGTCCAGGACGCGTTTCGCCGGCTCGCGGCGCGGGTTCACGGCATCGGTAATCCAACGCCCCTGCGGCATCGCGCCGCCCCCGGCAATGGCTGCCGCCACGCGCGCCATCTTGAACGGCGAGATCAACACCGGCCCCTGGCCATACGACGCAAACGGCAGCATCTTGCGGACTTCGGCTGGATCACCCGCCGGAATATCGAGCAATGCTGCGGTCTCAAGCAGAGCCTTCGACCCTACCGAGTTCACACCCAACTGCGCGAAGTAGGCATTGCACGATACTTGGATTCCCTTCTCCATATCAACGGTGCCATGCGCCGGGTCGCCAACATCATCGCGGATCGGCCGGTTCCAACCTTTGATGTTCGTGCCCACACGTCCGCCAGGCAGAGGCTGGCAGCGATACTTCTTGTGGCGCAGGTCCGGATCCAGCCGCAGCGCCGCAATCGCAGTCACCAGTTTGAATGTCGAGCCCGGCGGATACTGGCCATAGCGCGCACGATCCAGCAAGGCATCGGCCGTGCCGGGTTGGCCGGCACTAGCCAGCGCCAGAACGTCGCCACTATCGGCACTCATCACGATCAAAGCGCCATTGGTGCGATTCATCTTCTGCAAACGCCGCTGCAAAATATCGGCGGCGCGCAATTGCAGGCGAATGTCGATAGAGCTGTGCACATCGCGGTCCCGCGCCCGCAAAGCTTCCAGCGGCGCATAGCCAGTGTGGTGCCGATGCCGAACCAACGAAGCCAGTTCGCCGTAATCGTGGAAGCCCTGTAATTGCGCGTTCTGATCGTGTTCAATCAGCGAGGCGTTCGAAGCATGGAACCGCTCTCCCGTCCGCAGATCGCCCAACAAGTGCATTGTCGCTTCGCCGAACGGATAGTGGCGATTATCGAGACGCGAACAGGCCTTCGCAATATTCACGCGCAGCTGTTCAAACTGCGCCTGCCGCTTCTCCAGTTCGTCCCACTTGCTGGTCGCCAGCAGAAAACCGTTGCGGTCATAGATGTTGCCCCGCACCAAGTCGCGCGCCAGCGAAGTCAGTCGTGGGTTGCGCTGCGCGCGCTTCACACCGTCTTCTTCAATCACGCGCGAATCATGCGCCACCAATTCACCATCATGCAGCACTTGTATGGAAGCGGCCTTCGCCAGCAGCGCAAAACCCGCCAACCCGATGGCAGCACCCACCCATTTCAACGGCGCGCGAAACGCTGCCTGCGCCTCCGCGGTCCCTGCTTTGCTTGAAACAGCCGCAATCATCGCGATGATCGCAAAGTTCGAAATCATCGCCGTGTTGCCCGAACTCAGGAACGGCGAGACCACACCGGACAACGGAATCAACCCCAACACGCCACCCGAGATAAGCAACATCTCCAGCCCAAGCAGACTTCCCAAGCCCAACGCCAGGAACATGGAGTAATCGTCTTCCGCACGCAACGCCGCGCGCAGCGCACGCCAGAACAAAAACGCGAATAGCAACAGCACGCAAGCCACGCCCGCAAAGCCCCACTCTTCACCAATGGCGCTCAACACCAGATCCGTGTGGCCAGCCGGAATCATACCAGGGTCCCCCAAGCCAGGGCCCGATCCAACAGGTCCGCCGGTCGAAAACGCCCACAGCGAATGCGCGATCTGATCGCCGCCATGCACATTGTTGTCCCACGGCGAAAGCCACATGTCGATGCGCCCAACCACGGTGTGCGGAGTCCCATAGTGATAGCCAGCGATAACACCGCCAACCAGAATCAGAATGCCCGCAAAGGCAAGCCCTGCGCGGCCGCGCGCCACCGCGAACATCACCAGAAACAGGAAGCCCGTTACCAGCGCCGGCCCCATATCCTTCAGCACGAAAAACATCGCCAACGCCGCGCCTGCACCCAGCATCACCGGCAAAGCATGGGCAAACCGCGGCGCATCGATCCAGCGAAGCCAGGCCGGCAACAATCGTTTCTCGCGCAGTTCCCGCAGCCATTCCCAGCGCCGCGCAAAGTACCCGGCCAGAAACAGCACCAACAGAATCTTGATCAACTCTACTGGCTGAAACGGGCCTAGATTTACTTTGGAATCGCTGCCCGTGGGACCTGAACCAAAGCGAAGCAGCAGGGCAAACAAGCCGATGGCGGCGAGCAATGGAACATAGGTCAACCGCGAAAACACGCGCGCCGAAAACGGCCGTAGCAATGGCAATAGCAGCATGGCGCAGCCTGCCGCAACGCCCCAACTGAACTTGCCAAACTCCAACGTGTCGCGCAGTGGGTCGCGCAAACTCACCGCCAGCACCAGACCGAAGCCGGTTAGCAGTTGGACTGCCGGCAGCAGCATGGCGTCACCGTTAAACCGCCGCCACCGCCACAACAGGTGAACCAACAGGAATGCCCCTAAGTACAGGCCCACCCATTGCAGAAACAGCTTCGTAAATTGTTTCGGCGTTCGCACCACAAACAGCGGCTTCACCTTGGAAAGTGGCAACACACGCTGCTTGTCTTCCCGCAGACGCGACAGCGCGCCAACATTAGCGAGCGGGCGCGCGGATTCCAGAAAACGATACAGCTTCGACGCAGCAGCATCATCGGCAACCGCCCGCAGGAAGGGCTTCAGCGACTCCTCCGAGGCAGGTTCGTTCAGGCTCAGCAATTCACCACGATCAAGCTTCGCCTGCAGTTCAGTAAATCCGCGAGTCTTCGCTGCGTACACCGCAGCCAACGCTCCAACCACCAGCAGCGACGTAACGCAAAGCAAGAACAGTTCGTGCTTGCGGCGTGCAGGGACGGGAACATGCGCTGCAACGGCGGTGAACTCAACCCGCGTCTCCCAACTCTTGCTTACCGCCATCTGTGAGTCCTCGGGTCGTACCGTTTCTTCGCCACCGCAATCCGCGGGCGCTCGCTATCGGCGATCCATTTCTTCGCCGCTGCCTCATCTTTTTCCACGCGCGCCAGTTTTGCGCCGACAGTCGAAAAGCCCTCAATCGGTTCCAGCAAATCCTTGGCCCGTTGAAAATCGCGCTGCGCCAGCGTCCACAGCCGGCGACGTTCGTCCTTCGCCTTAGAGGCCTGAACCGATTTCCATTCCTGCATCGCACGATAGTAGTAGGCCTCGGCCTGCTGCTGCGATTCGCGCGGACCCAGCTTGTAACCCAGGCGCTCAGCCGCATGCAATTCCGCCACCGTCTGGCCCGCATTGTGGAGTCCGTATGCATACACTCGGGCCAGCGCCAGATGTGGATCCGGCGACTTCGGCATCAAGCGCCGCGCGGCTTGGAAGCGTGCTTCAGCGCGCTTCGCGTCCATAGAGTCCGGCAGCAACGCCGCATAGCCTTCGGTCAACGCAATACCAGCCTTTGCATCGATGTCCGCCGCGTCCATATCCAGCGCTCGTTGGAAACAGGTCCGAGCCTTCTCCCAATCGAAGTTGGCGATCTCAGGGTCGCCGCTATTGCGGTACGAATCGATCACCTCTGTGCCCCCGTGCGACAGTGATTCGTGAAACGGCAGATCGATTTTGCTGATTGGCAGCATGTTCCACAACACTTTGCTCTCCTGCTGCAGTTTTTTGTAGAGCTGCCAGTCCGTGTTCACGTCCTTCACGGAGCGATGCGCGTAGCTCTTGCTCGTTCGCAGCGGAGTGCTGTCGTTCCAAAAGCGATACAGGTAAATCGCCGGAACAAACAGCAAAACGCCCGTCAACATGCCACCAGAGAGCGCCCACAGCACGGTCGATGAATCCGCAATGAATCCGGCATAACGGTCACGCCAATGCGAGATAGTCACCTGTACCGCAGGCCTTTCTTTTTCCAATGTGGCGTTGGAATCCCACGACGGGTTCGTTTCCATTTCGGCCACCGTATGATGGCCGCGCAGAAAGGCTTCGAGGTCAGACTGCATCGCCGCCGCCGAAGGATATCGGTGCGCGATGTCCGCCGCCAAGGCTTTCCAAATCACCGCTCGCAGTGCGTTCGGACAACTGGCCGGCAACGCCCGCGGAGGCCGCCGCGATTGAATCAGGCTTTCCAGCTTTCGCGTTGTGCGCGCCTGATACGGCGGAATGCCGGCGATCATTTCATACAGCGTAACCGCCGTGGCCCACAAGTCCGCCTGCGGATCCACCTGAGCTTTACTCAGCCGCTCCGGCGAACAGTAGGCCGGGCTCCCCAAGTTATGCGAAGTCAGATTGCGCGTCTCACTGATGAACTTGGCGATGCCGAAATCGAGCAGCCACACTTTATCGTTCGGGCCGATCTGAATATTCGATGGCTTGATGTCGCCATGCACCACTGCCAGTTTGTGCCCGTCAAACTCCGTCTGGAAAGTATGCAGCGTGGTCAACTGGCTGCACACTTCGGCCATGTATCGCGCAGCGCGCATCGGCTCCAGGCGGTTGTTCTTGATCAGCATCTCCGCCAGGCTGCGCCCTTCGGCGTACTGCATCGCAACAAAGAAGCAACCGTTCGCTTCGCCGTATTCCAGCACTTCCAGAATGCGCGAATCCTTGTCATGCAACTGTTGCTGAATCGAGGCGCCCCGGCGCTCGGCCTGCACCACGATCTCAGTAAGCGCATCCTTACACTGTTCTACAATCTTCAAAACCACACGCTGTTTCGTTTGCGGATCCAGCGCAAGATAAACGTCCGTCAGGCTGCGCCCCAGCTTGCGGATAATCTCATAGCGGCCGAATTTCGTGAAATGTGCGGCAGGTGTCATTGTCCCGTGATCCTCCACAAGAACCGGTCGCATGCCGCCCAGATGCCCATCCCAATCGCCATCCCAATCACTAGCCACAAGGCCTTCTGCAAATGCCTGCGCCAATGAATTCGCTTTCGCCGCGTGCGCGTGATGCTGTGACGCATGCGCGATTCCGCCATCGCCGTCGAGTGCATTCCTACAAAGTCTTCGCCTGCAATGAAGATCACGCTGATGTTATCCGTGCCACCGTGCTCATTGGCCGCCGCCACTAACTGCTGCGCAATGGCCTCCGCGTCGTCTTCGTACAACTCAAGGATCGAAGCGATCTCAGCCGATGTCATCACATCGCTCAACCCGTCGCTGCATAACAACAAAGCCGCTGAAGGATGAAATGGAAACGTGCGCACCTCAATAAAATCCGCATCGTCAGCACTTCGGGGGCGCGTACCCACGTCGCGAAACACTTCGTTGCGCCGCGGATGCATCATCGCCTCTGACTCAGTAAGTTCGCCGCGGTCTTCGCGCTCACCCACCGGAGAATGATCGGAAGTGAGCTTGCGCAGGTTGCCATTCCACATCAGGTACATGCGCGAATCACCGACGTGGCCGACGGTCACCGCATCCTCGCTCACCAGCGCCAGCGTCAGCACACACGCCATCCCCTGCCAATCGGGATTGGTTTGAGCCAAAAGAAAGATGCGATTGTTCGCCTCGCTGATCGCCTCGCGAATGCGTTTCTCCGGTGGCCCTTCGGTGCTGTCCAGATGCTCGGAGATGGCTTGCACCGCCGCTTCCGCCGCCTGCTCGCCCGCCGCGTGACCGCCCAGCCCATCGACGACGAGAAACGTTCCTCCGGCAGGATCAGCGAAAATGCGGTCCTCGTTGCTCGCCCGCTGCAAGCCCGTATCCGTGCTCCAACCCGCTTTCCATGCGGTCGCCGTCTTCTTCCCGCGATTTGCCGGCTGCGTCATTTGCGTACCTGAAACTGCAACGTGATCACGCCGGCGGCGCCGATCTCTGCTTTCTCCGGCAACGGTTGTGCGGCGTCATCGCGCAACCGCTTGCCATCCACCCAGGTTCCATTCGTGCTCTTGTCTTCAATGCTGAACTGTCCGGTGGCCGCATCGCGGCGGATCACGAAGTGCTCGCGCGAGACTTCGTCGTTGGTGTAAAGCGCCAATTCCATCGGCTCATGATCGCCGCCGCGCCCTACGCGGACCACGTTCTGCATTACCAGATAGAGCTGCGAGCCGCTGTCATCTTCATAGCGCAGTTCGGCATACACACGGTCAGCCAGGCGGCGCGTCTCCTGCCGCGGCGCGTCCGTGCGGGCGCCCACACCCGCCGATGAGTCTCGCCCAATCAGAGTGGTCTTCGCCCCCTGGAAACCCGGATGAGTTGCGTCATTCAATTCAGAATGGATCTCCACGTCGCCGGGCGGCACGGTTCCCTGCGGGTCGGGAAGAAATTGGATCACCCAGTCATCGCCGGCGATCTTATATTCCTTCGCCGGCTTCTTGTTACGCCCAAAGCCCATAAACGTTGGCTTTGAGTTTAACTGAGTAACATGCGCACAAAGGGCGCGTTGCGCGTCCTGCGCGATTAGTTCGAAAACACCTTTGAGCCTGGCATGATCTTCCGCATGCAGATAGATGGTAAAAATCCTTGGCAGCAAAACGCTGTAGGCCATCTCAAACTGCGCCAGTTCCATATTGCGCACCAGTTCGCCGATGATAGTCCTGCCATTCAATCCTGGCTGTGACACAGATCACCTCACACACGGTAGGACGCACCGCTGGCTTCCGGGTTTCACTCCAGTTCAAAGATGTATAAAAAGTAATGAAATCCTAGGGTTTGGGGAAGTTGTCCTCGTACCAGCGCATGCTGCGCGCAATGCTGTCCACAATGTGCTTCGGCTCGCGGAACCCATGACCTTCGCGTGGATAGCGTACCATCACCGTCTTCACGCCCACGTCTTTCAGCGCGATGTAGAACTGTTCGCTTTCGGCAATCGGCACATCCGCATCGTTCTCGCCATGCAGTAACATCACCGGCGTGGCCACCTGCGCCACATACCGCAGCGACGAGCGGCGCCATAACTCATCCATCGTATTGGCACCCTGATGAGGCAGAAACCCGTAGGTCATCTGCTCATACATATTGTAGTAAGTCATGTAGTTATAACTCACCAGATTGATGATCGGCGCCAGCGGAATGGCCGCCTTGAAAAGCCGCGTCTGCGTCACCAGCCACGCCGTCAGCTGGCCGCCGTAGCTACCGCCTTCGCAGCCCAGGCGGTCGCGATCAATCCACAGATTCCGCCGCATCGCCGCGCTCAAACCATACAACACATCCTGCGCCTCATTGCCATTCTGATCGCCGAACACCGCATCGGCAAAGCGTTGACCATAGCTCGTCGACCCGCGATAGTTCACCATCAGCGTGGCCCACCCGCGCGATGCATACACCTGATTTTTGAAGTTGAATTCCCCGCCCTGATTGCCATGCGGGCCGCCATGGATCACCACAATCAGCGGGTACTTTCCGTCCTCGCGAAAATCAGCGGGCTTGGTGAGATACGCTTCCACTTCGAATTTGAAATCGTTGCTGACAAAGGTGAACGGTTCTACTGTGCCCAGCTTCTTGCCGTCCAGCACCGCTTTGTTCAGAGCAGTGAGCTGCTTTGCCGCCCCGCCCGTTGGCTGCAAAAACAACTCAGCCAAATCGTTCGACCCGGTGAAGGCATACGCCAGGCCGGCCCTGCGCAAAGACCAACTGCCCGTGCGGCCCTTTGCCCCCATCACCGTCTCAGCCGCGCCACCATTGGCCGCCACTCGCTTCAAGTGCGATTGGCCTCGCTCAAAGACCACGAAGTACACCCATGCCCCATCGTGTGACCACTGCGGCGGACCCTGGCGGTTATCAACCACCTTGCCGATCTCTTTGCGATTCGCGCCATTCGAGTCCATGCGCCACACATGCGTGTCTTCCATTGTTGTTTCCAGATCGGTGATGCCGCGGCGCGTGCCAAGAAACGCGATGCTCTTGCCATCCGGCGACCACTTGGGCAGATACTCGGCGGTCTCAGTGGCGGTCAGACGTTTGATCGCGCCCGTGGCCGCGTTCACCGTGAACAGATCGTTATTGAAGTAAGCGTCCTCAACCGGTTCTCGATGCGACACGAACAGAATCTCATCGCTCACCGGCGACCAGTCGATGGAGTGCTCATGGAAGTTCCCCGACGTGAGTTGCTTCACCGCGCCGGACTCGCGGTTGGCCACGAAAATGTGCAGCCGCTTGTTGTCGTTGAAGTGCGTATTGCCCTCGGCGAAGTCAGGCTTGTAGATATAGCGTGTGATCACCACAGGGTCGCCGCTCGCATCGGCTGTCTCCGGCCCTGCCTCCGAAGTCACAAAGGCGAGGCGCTTCGAGTCAGGCGCCCACGATACCTTCGCCCCAGTTTCGGTCAGCGGATGATTGGTGCCTTCCAACGCTGCGATGAACTTCGGATTCCGGCCATCGGCGCCCGCGACAATGAGTCCCTTTTTGCCGCCCAGCATCCCCTCATAGGCCAGCCACTTGCCGTCGGGCGACCAGACAGGATTTGACGAGCGATCCTTGCCCGTCGAAAATTCGGCCACGGAACCGCTCTGCAGATTCTTCACCTGCAGCTGCGAATAAGGGCGCCCTTCACCGTCGTTATGGCTCACAGTGTAGGCGATCGTCATGCCATCCGGCGAAAGGGCCACATCGCCCACCGACCGCAGCTTGTACAGGTCCTCAGCTACGATCCCTTGTGCGGCAACCGCCGCACTGAACGCAGACAGAAAAAGACAGAAATAGAGACACATCGGTACCCCCTCCACGGGAATTCTTTCATGCTAGCATTGTGGCAGGAAAACCTATGCGACTTTACTCAATCATCCTATTTCTCATCGCGTCGTCGATGGCATTCTGCGCCGACGTCACCGGCACCTGGAAGGCTCAAATCCAGGTCGAAAACAATACCATGAACGTGACCTTCAATTTCAAGGTGGACGGGTCACAACTCACAGGCACGGCCAGATCCGACCGCGGCGAACAGAAGATCACCGACGGCAAAGTGGAAGGCAACGAAATCAGCTTCGTCGTTCTTACCGATGCATACCGGGCAGTGACAAAAGGCACAGTCTCCGGCGACGAGATCCAGATGAAGATCTCCGTCGAAGACCGCGTCTTTGAAGTCACTGCCAAACGCTCCTAAAGTGGGGCAGAGTGGCACTCCAATGTCGCTTACATGGACTAGAACGACGCGGCGCATTTGGGGTCTGACACCTTTTTTCGGC
>CAIRSA010000564.1 GCA_903881085.1 uncultured Acidobacteriia bacterium | reverse complement strand
CTTTGACGATACAGGTTTTCACATCCAAGTACGAGACCTTCATATGACGCAATGCAATGCGTTAGTCTCATAAGTACAAAAATCCCCAAAACAAACCGCTTCAGTAAGCACGGACACGCGACAACGCTTTTTCGCAGCGTTTGACAGCGTCTCAGCAGCTTGGGTAGCTGAATTACACTCAGTGTGCAGATCAAGCGTTGTCGTGCTTACCTGTAAAAATCCTCTGTTTGATCGCACAAAACATAAATAGAAATGTAACAAAATAGCGAATTTATATGGTTGAACGCATAACCAATTGAAATCATTGATCTCTGGTTTTTGGCTGTATCCAGCAAAAAAAGATCGACAACACATAACCGCAGAAATTATGCTGAAAGTGCGTATTCCGGTGATCGTGACCGGTGATTCCGTTTGATCGTGACCGGTCGAAACGCCCGGTCGGCGCTGTTAGGTTTTTTTACACTGTTCGGTCACGATCAGTCAATGTTCTTCGATTTTGAGATCGCATTTTGTCGCTCGGCAGCGGCACGCTTTCGCATGGTTTCACCTTCGAGGTGGATCTTGTGCGCGCTGTGCACCAAGCGATCCAGAATGGCGTCGGCGAGCGTCGGGTCGCCGATATAGTCGTGCCAGTTGTCGATGGGAAGCTGACTGGTGATCAGCGTGGCGCGAGTGCCGACACGGTCATCAAGGAGTTCAAGCAAATCCGTGCGCTCGCGCGCCCCCATGGGCGAGATCGCGAAGTCGTCGATGACCAGCAGACTCACCTTGGCGATGGCGGCCAGCCGTTTGGGGAAGCTGCCGTCGGCGTGACAGAGGTTAAGCTCGTCGAAGAGCCTGGGCGCACGCACGTAGAGCGCCGAGAGTCCCTGCCGGCACGCCTGGTTGGCCAGCGCGCACGCCATGAAGGTCTTGCCGCATCCGGTGGCGCCGTGAATCAGAAGATTCTGTGCCGAGCGTATCCAATCGCAGGATCCAAGGCTCGCGATCTGCGCGCGATCCAGGCCGCGTCGGGCGCGGAAGTCGAGGTCTTCCAAGCTGGCGCGCACTTTGAGTTGAGCCAACTGCAGCAGCCGGGCGAGTCTGCGGTTGTCGCGGTAAACGGTTTCGCGTTCCACGAGCAGCCCGAAGCGATCTTCGAAGGCGAGTGCGGAGGCAGCGCTCTGGGTCATCTGCTCGGTGAACGCGGCGGCCATGCCGTGCAGTTTCAGACGGTTCAGTGTATCAACGGTGGGTTGGATGAACATGGTTCGATTTCTCCTGTGCTGGTGGGGTTGGTGGTAATGACGCTACGGAAGAAGTCGGCCCCACGCACGTTGGCATGCGGGGCAGACGCAGATGAAATGGGGTTTCCAGAGATGGGCGTTACAAACAGTTCCGGATGCTGATCGAGCTTTGTATCGAGGATCGACTTGATGCGCTTGCGAGTGGGTGAGCCGATAGCCAATGCACGCCGACAGGCCGCTTCCAAGCGTCCAGGGCCGTAGTGCTTGGCGAGATTCAAGAGCCCCAGGCACGCGCGGTAACCCTGCTCGGGATGCGGGCGGTTCTCAAGCTGCCACTTCACCACGTCGCGGGTTCCCGTGCCGATGCCCAGTGCCCAGTTGAGCAGACGACCGGGCGACCATTCGCTGTGTCTGCGGTGGGATTCGGGCATGTGCTCGGCCAGCGTGGTGTGACGGCCACGGCGGTGAGATCGCGCATGCGCGGCCACCCGTTTGCCCTTGAAGAAGCATTCAACCGTGGTAGCGCTATAGCTCACATCGAGCTTCAAGCGTACCAGGCTGTGCGGGACGCTGTAATAGTGGCCGTCGATCTCGACGTGATAGTCGATGTTGACGATGGCCGCCTTCCATTCGGCATATTCGTAACGCGTCGCCGGCAGCGGCGCCATGGCGGGGCGGTCGATTGAGGCAAAGGCGCTCGCCCGCGAGCCTTGGAGTTTCTTGAATGGGCGGTTGTTCAGATCGATGAGCAGTTCCCGGATCGCCGCATTCAATTCGGCGAGCGTGAAGAACTGACGGTTTCTGAGCCGTGCGAGTATCCAGCGCTGCACCAGCAGCACGCCCGCCTCGACGGCGGCTTTATCACGGGGATGAAACGGCCGTGCCGGCAGAATGGCCGTACCGTAATGGCGCGCCATGTCCGCATACGTGGAAGTCGCCTCGGGTTCATAGCGGCACGCGCGCTTGATTGCGCTCTTAAGGTTATCGGGCACTAGCAGTGCCGGCACTGCGCCGATGAACTCGAAGGTATGAAGATGCGAGCCGATCCAGTCGGGCAGCGACTGCGTCCAACTTGCCTCGGCATAGGTGTAGTTCGATGCGCCGAGCACGGCGACGAAGATCTGGGCTGTGCGCAACTCCCCGGTGGCCGCATCGATGATCGGCACGGTCTTGCCGCTATAGTCGAGAAAGAGTTTCTCGCCGGCACGGTGCACCTGGCGCATGGAGCGCTTGAGGCGATTGCGAAAGCGCCCGTAGTGCAAGCAGAATTGGCTGTAGCGGTAGGCGCCCTCGGTGTGTGCGGCGCTGTATTCCTCCCACAGCAGTTGCAGAGTGACACCCTTGCGTTTGAGTTCCTGATGGATGCGGGCGAAGTCGGGGGCGGCGTGGCCTGCTGCCGGACCGCCCGCGGTGAGGAACAGCCGCGCCTCCAACGCTGCATCGTCAAGCAGAGGAACCAGCGGCCAGCCAATACCCGCCTCAACGGCGCGTTTCAGGTAGCTGGTGACCGCCCCCTTGGACAGACCGGTGGCGGCGGCAATACGCTCATGGCTGAGCTTGGCGTCGAATTTGAGCCGCAGAACTTCTTTGATCTGGCGCATGGCTTTCCTCTTGGTGGGCATCCTCGACTCCGAAAAAATTCGGCGAGGATAGCCCGCAATAGTTGAAAACCAGCACCTACCAGGCATTCATTCCGTTTGATCGTGACCGCGGATTCCGCATCGTGACCGGTGATTCCGGGCCAAGCCCAAAATCGGTCACGATCAAACGGAATGGCCGGTCACGATCAAACGGAATCGTCGGTCACGTTCCTCCGGAATTCGCGGTCACGATGGTCCGGAATACGCAGGTGGGACCGACCGGCCAGAGTGTATCGTCGAGATCAAGGCTGATGGCGCGGATATTGGTGGGGAATCTGGGCATGTTGCGGAGGCTTCTTTATCTGTAATGCGGATGGGTGCCGTTGTTGGTAAGCAGGATCTGATAGCCGTCGGCTGCAGCCTTCGCAATCATGTCCGCACCGATGCGTCTGCGGCAACCGGGCTTGGGGTCGATCACCAGAGGCTGGCCCAGCACCCGCGACATGGCGGCTCCAAGCATCCGCGAGGTGATGTCCGAAACGCCGCCGGCGGCAAATGGCACGATGGCGCGTATCAGTTTGGT
>CAIRSA010000563.1 GCA_903881085.1 uncultured Acidobacteriia bacterium | reverse complement strand
GCGATTTGCCGCTGCTCTGGATTGGCCTCTGCCGCGAGTTGGCTCCGCACTCATCCACCCTACGATAAACGATCAGGCTGGTTTTGTCCAGCTAATTCGACCAAGGTACCTGAACTGTTACAAGTTCGATAAGTGCATTTTGCTTTTTAATGAGGCTTTGAATCTGGGGGAATTGTCGATAGAGGAAAAAGTCCACGCGCTGCTTGGCCGGGCCTTTGCTCATTATCAGTTGGGACAAGTCGACTCAGCGCAAGCGGACTGGATCGCAACTATTGATCTTCCAGGCGCGCCTGTGGAGGCGGTGGCGAGGGCGCTGTATAACCAAGGATTTGCATGGGGAAAGCAGGGCGATCAGGAAAAGGAGATTGCCGCCTACACGCGAGTGATCGAGCACTTACCTGGCGCGCCAGATGCGCCGGTGGCAAGGGCGCTGGTCGGCCGAGGTGCGAGATGGGTAAAGATGCGCGAAACGGAAAAAGCGATTAACGACTTCACTCGTGTGATTGAGCGCCTGCCCGGAGCGTTGGTAGAGGATCTGGCGAAGGCTCTGATTAACAGAGGCATCACAAGGAGTATGCATGGCGAAGAGAAAAAGGCGATTGGTGACTACACGCAAGTAATTGAGTTCCTGCCCGATGCGCCGGTGGATCAGGTGGCGAAGGCGAGGGGCAAGCGAGCCTTGATACTGGCGAAGCTCGACGAGGAGGCTAAACAAACCGCTTCCGACCACGCCTAAGCCGACACAGAGTCGCTATGGCTGGCGCGGAGCGGGCGGCACCGATTGTTGCGATGCTCAAGGCTGCTCTGGGGTCCACATAACGGGTCAACGCGTTAACGGTATGCCTCGCCGCGATGTCGAACACGGCGAACCTCGATTGCCTCGTCCTGGTTGTAGACAAAGAACAACCGGTGATCGCCTATTCGCAACCTGAGTTCGTCTACGTCGCCCTGAAGCTTCTTTACGTCTCCTGTACCTGTTTCCGCGAAGCGATGCAGCGCATGCAGTACCCTCATGGCGTTTGGCTTATCGAGAGCGCGGACATCGGTCTTTGCCGATTCGGTCCAGGTGATGCGCTTCACACGGGTTCCTGGTAATTGTCGATCTCTTCCTGGGTGATTCCGAGTTCGGCCAAGACCTGATGATGCGGAATGCCCTTGTTATGCCTGCGCCATTCGCGAGCTTCCGCAAGTGCCAGCTCTTCTTCCTGGGTGACCGGTTCGTCGTCAACCGGCGCATTCGCCAAGGCGCGTGAGACAGGATCAAGCATGGCTTCCAGCAAGCCGCGAACTGCGGTTACCTGCGCATCCGGCAGGTGATCGAGGTAGGAATGAGCTTGCTGACGATCACTTTGGGCGCTTGGATCCATACGTCAATTGATAGCACAAACTACCATTCGCGGCAATGGTTTGGATGCGTTACTGTTACGGGGTCCGCGTAGCTGGCGGCGGAGGGATCGGCAGGCGCGGCGGCAGTGCATCCGCGCTGAGCGTTGGCAGCTTGAATGGCACTGCGCGCTTCAATGTCTTGCCCTTCAGAAACGCGGCGTTGGAGGCCTCAAATAGGGGCTTCTTATCCTCTTCGACATCCGCGGCGCGGGCCTTGCTGCGCAGTAGCATGCTTTGGTAGATCATCGCTTCGGAGAACGTAGGGTCGATCACGAGCGCGCGCTTGGCTTCGGCGAGGCCCTCTTCGATGAGCTTGGCGTTGTTGCCGGGGTCATTGTATGAGAGTGCCCACGCCATCACGGCGACGAGGTATTGCGCGTTTTTGTTGTCCGGCTCGGCCTGCGCCAATTCGCGGCAGCGCTCGATGGAGCCCGCCTCGTTCAACTTCAGAATCGCCAGATTCCAGCGGGCGGTCATGTTTGCGGGATCGCCATTCAGAACCGTCTGGTAGATTTCGGCTGCCAGCTTGCCCTTGCCTGGAGTGTGGCTGTAGGCGTGGGCGAGGTGGAAGATCGCCAGTTCCGATTTGGACTTCGCTTCCAGTGCTTTCTCAAACTGTGCGACGGCCGCCGCGCGGTCGCCCTTGTTCCACGCCGCCACGCCGCTTTCGAGCTCGCTTTGGGAGAACAGGGCGGGGGAGAGTAGGAGGCTGAGGGATAGAAGGATTCGGCGCATCAAGCTCTATTGTAGGACACAAGAGGGCATGGACAGGCGAATCGCCTGTCCTACCTTTTGGGGGGGTTACGTGAACATGAATTCGGCGGTGGCGGTGCAGGCCGTATCGGGTATGATGCGCGCCCAGTGGGCGGTGAAGCCGGCGGGCAGCAGCAAGGGCTTGTAGCCGCTGACCTTCACCTTCTCGTAGGTGACCCAGGTGCCGTTTCCGAGGAAGTCCACTTGCACGTCGAAGGTGGCGAGTTTGTCCGAGGTGAGATGGATGACGGTGCGGTCGAAGCCGGTCATCAGGAACGGATCGGACGGCACGCCCGCTTTTACAGGGGTTTTGCGCCACACGCCGCCCCAGCCTTTGGGCTTGCCCCAACTCCACAGGTCGTCGGTCTTGCCGAACCACAGGCCCGATTGCGGCTGGCCGACAACGGCGTTGTTGTCGGCGTTCGGAGTGGTCTGGTTGCCGCCGAGCGCGAGCATGCCGCGGAAGGCGCAGTAATCGGGGATGATGCGCAGGTGCTGGCATACGGGCTTCACGCCCCAGATGTGGTCTTCAAAGGCCACCGGCTGCAACTCGTAGAACATGCCTTGGATGTCCATCAGGAAGTGCTCGGTTTCCACCTCGCGGATGCGCATCCATTCGGTCTGCCAGGCGTGTTCGAAGGCATGCGAGGCTTTGGGCAGACGGAAGTGCTGCCACTCACCTTTAACCAGGGCGTGGAACAGGACGCTGCGCTCGTCCCAACCGGTGGCGAACATCACGTTGCCCATGTTCTCGCGAGCGGCGACGTCCATGTGCGGCTTGTCGGAGAGGCGCTTCCACTTTGCGCCATCGTATTCGAAGAGCCCGGCCGAGGTCTCGCCGTATTCGTAGAAGCCGTTGTTGGTGACGACCACTCGTTTCTGCGCGGTGTAACCGCCTTTGAAGTGCGGGCGGGCTTTCAGGCCCATTTCGGCGGCGAGATCGTTGAGCAGCACGGGCTTCAGCGTGGCCAGGTCCATTTCGAAGAAGAGGCCTTCCATAGTCTGGTAGTAGACCTTGGATTTGGGCTCCTTCAGGTGGCGCATGGTTGACGTGAGGCGGTGCTTGTCGAACTCGGGGATGTGTTTCCAGTTGCCCTTGGCGTCAATGATGTACGGACCGATCAGGCACTGATTGGTCTCGTGATGGATGAGACGGTTGGCGTGCGTGCCGTTGTGCAGGTGCAGGCGTTCGGACTTCAGGTCTTCGCCGATGCGGTAAAGCGCCAGGCCGTCGCCGGTGCCTTTCATGTGCGAGTTGTAAGTGATGGCCCACAGGGCGTCGGCCCACGGCATGAGCGCGCCGATGCCGCATTCGGTGCGGGCGGGGTTGTTATCGGCTTTGAAACCGATGGTCTGGGCGAGGGCCGGGGCGCCGATTAGGCCGGAGAGGAGGGTTCTGCGGGTAGTCAACATTTCTATTTATTCCATTCGGCGAGCCAGATATTGCCGGTGCGCTCAGCCATGGTAAATACAATTTTATCGCGGGCGACAGCGCTGGCGACTCGCCCGCGGCGGACGTAGGCGGGCGAACGGCGCGGATTGTGGTAGTGCTGAACGGCGAATGGCTTCCCGATAGGTTTCTTTGTAGCGCCATCGACGTGGATCGCCCAGTGGCAGCGGAAACCATCGCGGTGCGAGAGGAAGTAGACGGTCTGGCCGTCCGGAGAAAACTCCGGCAAAACATCCCACGCGAGGCCATCTGTTATCTGGATCCACTCCTCGATTCTCACTTTGGATTCACGGATTGGCGCAGCCCAGATCTTTGTCCGCCCATTCTCGATGGCTTCATAGAAAACCATCCAACGGTCGTCCGGCGAGGTGATAGGTGCGTTTAGGGTGGGGGCAAGAAACCAACTCAACCTGCCCGTTTCCAGGTCCAATAAGCCGGTTTCAGACACTGCATTGTTCGATACCACCAAACGGCGTCCACCGGCAGCCCAATTACGAAGATAGATCCCTTCCGCAACCTGCCGGACCGGTCCTCCCGCAGAAGCGATCAGGTTGATGACACCCGTGCCTCCAACCTCATCCGCGAAGGCTACCTTGCTTCCATCCGGACTGATGCGAGGCGTCGGCTGATTGGCGTGCGACGTCGCCAGCACCCGCTCCTGACCGGTTGCCAGATCTTTCCATACGACGTTCGCCGCGCCACCTCGAAATGTACGGAACACGATGGTCTTGCCATCCCGGTCTACAGAATCGTTATCATTCGGCGCAAGTTCTTCCGTGATCCGCTTCAGTTCGCCGGTGACCTTGCCGGAGTTCGGATCGATGGGCAGGCTCCAAATATCGGCATTTTCATTCATGTTGGCGAATACAAGCCGGTCACCGGCGGGAACCGCAAAATCCTCCAGTCCGTTGCCTGAGGTGATGCGCTCCACGCGGCCCACGGGCTTGTTCAACTTCGCATCGAATTGGACTTTCCAGATGTTGCGGCTGTCACCCAATTCGGCCGGAAAATAGATCGTGTCACCAACCCATGCGGTTGGTGCGCGGGGCTGAATCTTCTGGGCCTGAAAGATGGCCGCCGCCCCCGAGGCAACCGGTGCGCCGCCATCCACCGGCGCTGTCCACCAGTCCATGTCACCGTTTGTCTTGACGGCACCAAAGAATATCAGTTGCTTCCCATCAGGGGACCAGACGGCATTTGAGATCCCTTTGAGTCCAGGGGCAAGCCTGCGAGGCACACCTCCGCCAGCGGGCACAATGAAGATTGCCGCGCCTCCAAACGCGGCTGGACGACCCATGCTGAAGTCCCCATTGTAATAGGCGATCCATTTCCCATCGGGCGAAAACTGTGGGCTGCGCCCGCCATCCGTAAGCCGGCGCTCCTCGCCGCCGAGCGATGAAACGATGTAGATTCCTCCGCCATCGCGTTCAGAGCGGAAGGCGATGCGGCTGCCATCAGGGGAGAAGGCCGGTTCGCGGTCATCGGCCGGGTTGGTGGTGAGGTGCTTCGATTCGCCGGATTCCAGATTCTGTACCCAGATGTCGAGATTGTCGCCGCCTCGATCCGAGGCGTAGGCGATCATGTTGCCTGCGGCCCACACGGTGGGTTCGGTTGTCAGGCCGGGGTCGAAGGTGAGTTGACGGAGCACCGGGCCTTGCTGGGGCTTGGGCTTCTCCCAGCGCCAGTAAACAAATCCGCCGATAGCCAGCAGGGCGGCCAACCCCGCTGCCGTGGCGGCGAGAGGCAAGCGGCGTTTGGGCAAGGCCAGTGCGGGCGTGGCGGCGGAGAGCCGGCCGGATTCAGAATCTTCGCGAACTTCGTCGAGGGCGATCTTCAGATCGTCCATGTGCTGGAAGCGCTTGTCGCGATCCTTGCGCAGGCAGCGGCGTAGGATGCGGTCGAGTTCGGCGGGCAGGCCTTCCAGTGGTTTCGGCTCTTCTCTCAGAATGGCCGACATCGTCGCCAGTTTGGAATCGTTGGCGAAGGCCTTATTGCCGCTGAGCATTTCGTACAACACAGCGCCGAAGCTGAAGACGTCAGTGCGCGGGTCGAGCTTTTGGCCTTCGGCCTGTTCGGGCGACATGTAGGCGACGGTGCCGAGCACGGTACCCTCTTCGGTTTCGGCGAGGCCGCCGGTGCGGGTGGTATCGTCATCGCTCGCTTCGGCGGATTCGGTGAGCTTGGCGAGGCCGAAGTCGAGGATCTTCACCGGACCGTCCGTCGGCACCATGATGTTGGAGGGCTTGATGTCGCGGTGGATGATGCCGGCGGAGTGAGCTTTGCGCAGGCCTTCGGCCACTTGGACGGCGATGCGCAGCGCTTCGTTGAGACGCATGCCGTGGCGGGGGATGAGGGCATCGAGCGTTTTGCCGGCGATGTACTCCATCACCAGGCAGTCGATGCCATCGTGCTGGAAGATGTCGTGGATAGTAACGATATTCGGATGATTTAATGCGGATGCCGCTTGGGCTTCCTGAATAAACCGCTGCTTGCGGCTGGCGCTGGCGGTGAGATCGGCACGCAGGACTTTGATGGCGACGAAGCGGTTGAGACGGGTGTCGCGGGCTTTGAAGACTTCGCCCATGCCGCCTGAGCCGAGTTGTTCCAGGATTTGGTAGTTGCCGAGCGTTCGTCCTGTCATTTGCCAACCTGCGGGAGCTTTGTCGTCCAGATATTGCCAGTCTCTTCGCCCAACGCGAAGACGATTTTGTCGCGGGCCACAGCGGGCCGTGACAGGCCTGAGTTCGCAAAGCCCATCATTGAGCGCCGCGCTCCGCGAAACATGCGAATCTCAAAGGCATCGCCCTTCCTTCGATGGGAAACCGGGTCCAGCTTGCAGGCCCATAGGCCGCGCGTCCCAGCCCGATCTGCCACCCAATAAAGCATGCTTCCATCGGGCGACCAGACTGGATCACGATCCATCGATTTGCCGTCCGTGATGGGAATCCATTCCGATTCCGGCGTGACTTGGCCGTAACGGAACGGTGCTACCCATAGCTGGCGTGTGGAATCGGAGTTGCGGGCATGGAAAGATAGCCAGCGCTCATCAGGGCTCAGGCGCGGAGACAACAACTCCAGGCGCTGATGCGTCAAGACTTCTTTCCGCTCGCCATCCTGAACGCGAACGGCTGTCACGGCATGACCTTGGCTGTCCAAGCCGGGAGCCATTACATAGCTACCGGATGGGCTTATGCCGAAGGGTCCGGTTTGCGCTGGAAACTCCAATTCGCGCGTTTTGCCGTCCTCTATCCCAATTACGGTATGCGAGAAGATTCCGTTTTTGAAGCCACTGGTAAAACTTGCCTGACGTCCATCGGCAGAAATTCCAGGAAACTGCGGCAGTGCTCTTCCTAGAGAGACCTTGCTGAGCTTTCCTGTATCCATTTTCCTCAGCCACAGACCTGGAGCGCCGTCGCGATTGGACATGAAAACGAGTTTGGACCCATCCGCGGAGATGCTGGCGGTATCATCATTCGCTGGGTCATCGGTCAACCTTTGTAGTTCCCCGGTCACCTTTCCAGTCGATGTGTCCATAGGAATCATCCAAAGGTCAGAGCGGAATTGAGTGCTTGTCAGTGCCAGGGTTCCATCGGTCGCGGCGGTGGGATTGCCTTCTCGACCCGTTCCTGAAGTGATCTGTTCTAACTTGCCGGAAATCTTGCCTGTGCTATTGATCTTCACCTGCCAGAGGTTGATGCTATCGGTGGTTTGGTTGGTTTGTCCCGCAACGAAAACGAAATCACCAATCCAGAGGGCTGGCAGGTTGCTGCCTGCCCGGCCTAATCCTGCCTCTTGAATGATTGGTGACATTCCCAATTGAGCAGGCGTGGCACCAGACAGCGGAACCAACCACCAATCTCTGATGAATCGGTCCGCGGATCCTTGCACAACGGAGGTCCCGAAAATCAGCAGGCGGGTGCTGTCGGCCGACCACACGGGCGAAGCCGCGTCCCGGAAAGTGGAAGCCAAGCGTTTTGCCGCGCCACCTGCTGCCGGAATTATCCAAATTTCCCGGCGCGCCGTTCCGATGGCGACTCCGGCCGCTGAAATTTCATATGCGAGCCATTGTCCGTCCGGCGAGAATCGTGGGCGTGATCCCTGCGGCACCAATTGCCGCGGTTCGCCACCTAGCGCAGGAACCACGAAAATTCCGCCGCCTCGCGAAGCGTATGCGACGCGGCCGCCGTCGGTTGAGAATGCTGGTTCCACTTCGTCACCGGCGTCCTTGGTAAGTCGGATTGGATCCCCGCCGGACATGTGCTGTACCCAAATATCGAGATTATCGCCATTGTTCGCCCTATCGGAAGAGTAGGCGAGCAGCTTGCCGTCTGGCGATAAAGCCGGAGTGGTTGCCAAGCCTGCGTCGGAGGTGATTCTTTTTAACACCAGCGGCCCGGTTGAAGTTTCCGGCTTGGGCCGAAGCAGCCATGCCGCAACGGCGCAAACTGAGAGGATACCCGCGATCCAGTAAATCCGGCGCGGCGGCACCGGTCCAGCGGAAGCTGCGGCAGGGTTTCTATTTGACTCCGAATCTTCGTGCACTTCGTCGAGGGCGATTTTCAGATCGTCCATGTGCTGGAATCGCTTTGAAGGGTCTTTGCGCAGGCAGCGGCGGAGGATGCGGTCGAGTTCAGCGGGGAGGTTTTCAACCGGCTTGGGCTCTTCTCTCAGAATGGCCGACATCGTCGCCAGTTTGGAATCGTTGGCGAAGGCCTTATTGCCGCTGAGCATCTCGTAGAGCACTGCGCCGAAGCTGAAGACGTCGGTGCGCGGGTCGAGCTTTTGGCCTTCGGCCTGTTCGGGCGACATGTAGGCGACGGTGCCGAGCACTGTGCCCTCTTCGGTTTCGGCGAGGCCGCCGGTGCGTGTGGTATCGTCATCGCTCGCTTCGGCGGATTCGGTGAGCTTGGCGAGGCCGAAGTCGAGGATCTTCACCGGACCGTCCGTCGGCACCATGATGTTGGAGGGCTT
>CAIRSA010000562.1 GCA_903881085.1 uncultured Acidobacteriia bacterium | reverse complement strand
TTTTGACGCCAACCCTCCGGCAAGAACGAAGACAGGATGCTCCAGTCGTCCAATTCCGTAAGTACCGAGGATGGTTGTTTCATATGCAAACAGCATAGCGCGGTGGCTTAAAAAACACAATCCTTAAGTAAACGCTTATGGTGGTGGACCCGGGGGTGGCGGATGCTGCAGCGTTACGGTTTGTAGAGATGGAGACGGTGGAGGATTAGATCTCTACCAATCCAATCTGCCGATCAGGTTGAGGCGGCGTTGTTCTGAGAATTGCGTGGCGGAGACCTGGCCGAATAACGAGCTGGTGGGGTCGGTATTCGGGGCGGCGAACATGGCGTGGTTGAGCGCGTCCTGCGCTTCGGCGCGGAGCTGAAAGCGCAGGCGCTCCGTGATGCGGAAGTTCTTCATCGTCGACAGATTCCAATTATCCGTGCCATCAGAACGGGCTCCGCTGGTGCGCGTGGGAAAGAAGCGGACGTTGCTGGCGAGCTGCTTCGCGGTCGATTTTTCGAAGCCCGCATCGGTATTGAACCAGTGCGTGGGCGTTTTTTCGTTGTTGGGGATGGCGATGTTGCTGTACACGCCGTAGAATGCTACGTTGCCCCAATCGAGCGACGGACCACTGGCTTTGGTCCACATGGCTTCGACTTGCCAGCCGCCGAGGATATAGTCAACAAATTTTGGCGCGGTGGCGAGATAGCGGCGGCCTTTGCCCACGGGGATTTCATAGATGCCGGTGGCGACGAACTGGTGGGTGCGGTCCTGGCCGGCGATCACTTTATTCAAAACGGTATCGGTGTTGTTGAGCTTGTCAGCGGCCAACAGCAGCTTGGACCAGGTGTACGTGGCCTGCGCGGTGTAGCCGTGCGTGAAGCGCTTTTCGATACGGAACGGTAACGAATTGTAGGCCGACCAGCCGTCGCCGTAGGAACCGGTGAGTCCGGTGAACTGCGGGTAGGGGCGCAAGAGCTGCGAGCGGGCGACCGTGTTGCCGGTGAGGCCGCTGCCGGCGAATTCCGGCATGCCGAGGAAGGGGTTGGCGTACGTCTTGGCGAGCGCGTCAATCACGGGCTGGTCACGGAAGAAAGATGTGCTGAGGAATTGCGCGGGCGTGGGGTCGAGGCCTTGCGAGACGGTAAGGCCATTGGCTTTTGAGCCGGTGTAGCCGATGTCGATCAAGATGCGGTTGGGGAGCTGCTTTTGGATGTTGATGCTCCAGCGCTGCATGTGGCCGGCGTGGCGGTTGGGGTCATAGAAAGTGATGGAGCGGCCGAGGAAAGTTTTGAGTCCTGCGCTGGAGCCGGCGGAGCTGACGAGGCCGGAGGGGAACGGGTTGGCGAGGGTGGCGCGGTAGGTGAGGCCGTTATCGAGCGAAGGGGTGAGATCGGTGGATTGGGAGAAGCCCTGCTGTGTGACGTCGTTCTGATCGGCGCCAATGGAATCGTAAAAGATGCCGTAGCCGCCGCGGATGACCATGGTTGGCAGGACGCGCCAGGCGAGGCCGAGGCGGGGAGAGAAGAGGTTGGCGTTGATGCCATATAAACCCCGTTGGACGCCGCCCTGATTGGCGAACAGGAGGCCGCCAGTGGTTTTGAAGTTGGCGGCGGAGACTTCAGGGATGGGGTTGAGGGCGTACTTCGCCGCAGCGGCGGATTGGATGGGGTTGGCGGAGGAGAAGTCGTAGCCGACGTTGGAGCGATTGAAGCGTTCGGTGACCGGGGTTTCGAGTTCGTAGCGCAGGCCCATGTTGAGAGTGACGGTGCGGCTGAGTTTCCAATCGTCGTGAACGAAGCCGGCGATGTAGTTGGAGTGATCGGCGTAGGAGGCGTTGTTGGAAACGGAGCCGCCGGTGGGGATTCCGAGCAGAAGCGACGCCAGGCCCTGTCCGATGGCGGATGCGCCGGAGGTGTTGAAGGGGCCTTTGGTGTAGGTGGTGGAGGCGACGTAGAGAGGCGAAATGTTGCCCCAGGTGTTGCCGGTGGAGAGGACGGAGCGGAGTTGCGCGCCGAATTGGAAGGTGTGGGAGCCGCGAATGTAGGAGACGTTGGCAAGGGCGGAGTGGGTGTTGGTGGCCCAGAAGTTGCCGGAGCCGGTGGAAAGTTCGGTGTAGCCATCAACCTGTACGTCAGGGAAGGCGGTGTAGGTTTTATCGAGCTGGCTGACGAGGGCGGAGTTGATGCCGAGCGTGGTGAGATCGAAGCCGAGGGTGTAGGGGCGCTGGTAATACTTGAAGCGGGTGACGCCGTAGGAGAGGTCGGCAATTAGGTTGGGGCGGAGGGTGAGGATCTGATGGAGGGCGACGGCGTCGTGGAAGCGGTTGAATTCCTGGCCGCGGGTGAGATCGGGCGAGAAGCTGCGGTCATACTGTTCGAGGTGGGTGGAGTGGGTGTAGCTGCCGTAGAGGCGATTGGTGTCGGAGAGGATCTGGTCGGCGCGGCTGGTGAAGGATCGGAAGTTGAGATTGCGGGGGTTCGCGTCGTTGAAGTTACTGCGGCCGTCAGTGGTGCCGGTGGTGTTGGGGAGGCCGTATTTGGCGACGATTTTGGCGGCGATGGGATCGATGCGGGATTTGGGAAGGATGTTGCCAGGGATGGGGTCACGCTGGAAGCGGCCATCGGCGAGGGCGCGGGTGGTGTTGGGGTCGTAGATCTGATAGGAGCTGTTGAGGGCCAGGAGCTGGGAGAAGTCTCCGCCGTGCTCGGCCGCGGTGGGGACGGTGAGGATGTTTTGTTGGGGCAGAACGCGATCGATGCGGTCCCAGCCGAACATCCAGAACGTGCGGTTGCGGCCGTCGTAGAGTTTGGGGATGACGAGGGGGCCGCTCATGCTGGCGCGGTAGCGTTCGGTGGTTGCGCCGGGGAAATACTTGTTGATTTTGTCCTGCGTGACGGGGCCGGTGGAGAGGTCGTAGATGGACTTGTTGGCGAAGAACGGGACCGATGAAAGGGCGCGGTTGTAGTAGGAATAGTTGAGCACGCCGTGGAGCTGGTTGGTGCCGCTTTTAAGAACCATGTTGATGTTGGCGCCCATGAAGTGGCCGGAGGTGGCGGAGTAAGTGGCGGTTTCGACTTTGAATTCCTGGACGGTTTCGGGCGGGGGCGAGAAGGAGATCTGGCCGCTCCGCGACATGTTGGGGAGGCCATCGAGCGAGAATTCGTTGGTGCCGGTGCGCGCGCCGTTGGAGGCGATGTTGGAGATGGCGTCAGTAGCCAGCGGGAGCCAGCCGTGGGTGGCGGCGTTGGTGGTAATGACGCCGGGCGTCATGAGGGTGAGGTACATCGGGTTCTGGCCGGGGAGAGGGAGTTCCTGGATGCGGCGGTTATCGACTACCTGGCCGAGCGAGGCGGTGGATTCTTCGAGCTGCGAGGCCTGGGATTCCACGGTGACGGATTCGCTGAGGTTGCCGAGTTCGAGGGGGACGTCGACGTTGAGCACTTCACCGATGCGGAGTTCGATGGGGCCGCGGTTGTAGGTTTTGAAGCCGGTGAGCTGGACGGTGAGGCGGTAGATGCCGGGGTTGAGGTTGGGGACATCGAAGACGCCGGTGGCGTTGGTGGTGGCGGCGGCGCGGGCGTTGGTTTGGGTGTTGAGGATGGTCAGGGTGGCGTTGGGGATGTGGGCGCCGGCGGAGTCTGTGATGTGCCCGGTGATGCGACCGTAGGGGTTTTGGGCGTAGGCCAGGGATGCGGCGAGTAACAAAGTTATGAGGCGCATGGGATTTTGTGGAAAGTGTATCAAGGGGTTTGGGTGGGGGCAAGGGGGTTGGGTTGGATGATTGGACACGGATCGAAGAGCTTGCGGACATTGCCGTAATTGTGTAAAGTAATACTTGACAGCCTGAGTCCGATGATTTGCAGCTTCAAGCACAGGGGCCTGAAACGGTTATTTGAGAAGGGCGACCGAAGCGGTATTCGGCCCGATCTGCTGAATAACGTCGAGGACATTTTAGGCCGCCTGGATATGGCGACGAAGGCTGAGGCGATGAACCTTCCGGGTTACAGGTTGCATTCCTTGAAAGGGGACCTGCTTGGTTATTGGGCGGTCACGGTTCGCGCGAACTGGCGTATTATTTTCCGATTTCAGGGAGAAGATGCGTTTGATGTTGAGCTGATTGATTATCACTAACGAGAAGGAGAACATTCCGATGCCGATGAAGAATCCGCCGCATCCTGGACGCAGCATTCGAAGCGCGTGTCTTGAGCCTTTGGGTTTGTCGGTTTCCGAAGGGGCCAAGATCCTGGGAGTTAGCCGGCAGGCGCTCAACAATGTGGTGGCCGGCAAGTCGGCGATTAGTCCGGAGATGGCTATCCGGCTTACCAAGGCTTTCGGGAGTACGGAGGAGACCTGGTTGCGGATGCAGCTTGCTTACGATTTGGCCGTGGCTCGCAGAGACGCGGGGAAGATCGTCGTGCAGCGGCAGTATTTTCCCGAGGATGTGCACGCGGTCTGATGAGGCCCTTGTCACACGCGCTTCCTTTGCGCATCAGTTCATGCAACTCCAGCACCTGAAGTTGCACCTGCTTGGTTTCCTTCATCAGATCCACACGGGGGCGGCTGATAAAATACCTGGTGATTTCGGCTGCACCGTAGATCAGCATGAAGCAGGCGAAGCTGCCTTCCACGCTGCGCTGGGATGCTCCGGATGCAGGTTGGCTAGCATCAGTAGAACAACGGGCGCTCCCTAACGTGCACCAGATCCTCGAAGGCATCCGGTTCGCCTGACTGGCAGCGCAGTGCCAACCATTCGTCATGTGCTCGTGTCAGCGGCTCCCTTCGCTTATACTGCCGGAGAAAGTGGGCCACCGGTTCAAATTTGAAGCGATTTTTTTGAGGCTGGACTAAGCAGTGTCGCGATGCCAGGTGATTCTCGCGATGGCCTGATCGAAAGCCCCGGAGAGGATCAGTGTGTCGCCTTTGAGTTCATAGGATCGCCGTTGCGCGGACCCAACCCAACTGGGAATTAGCGCACCTTCGACGTGATGGATGACGGTGCGAGACTTCTCATCGATTTCAAAGCGGCCGAAGTAAGAGATGTAGCCGCTGACCATTTCGCGCAGGTCTTCGGCGGAGGCCGAGCGTATGGCTGACACCGCGCCGAGTGTTGCGGGTCCGCCGACGGACTTGCGATCAGAGCTCATCAGCTGAGCGGACATGCGGCCAGCCGCGTCGTAGGTGATTCTGCCAACGGGGCGCTTGCCCATGGGATACTGCACTTGTGCGGTGGCCTTGTCTTTCCATTCGTAACTCACAACCTTCCAAACTCCGAGGAGTTGTTGACGCACCGGTTGTGCCGAGGCAAGAGGCGCGAGTGCCATAGCGGCGACGGCTTTTCTTCGGTTCATTTGATCTCCTGTGTGTCAGCGGTCGAGCCGCGGTCCTGTTTGGAATAGTGTAGCCGATTTGAGGGAGCAAGAAGGAGCATTTGTTTATGCAGCGTTGGATGATGACTGTTGGTTTTCTTGCGGCAGTTGGATCATGGAGTACGATGCGCGGCGCCGGGGTGGAGTTCGAGATGATGACGTGGCCCGAGCTGAAGCGGGCGATCCATGAAGAGGGCAAGACCACCGTGCTGGTCTATAACGGCGGGACCGAGCAGCGCGGTCCGCAAAACGTGGCCGGCGGTCATACGTTGATGGGGCGGGCGACGGTGAAGGCGATTGCAGAGCGGCTAGGCAATGCGATTGCAGCGCCGGTCATGCCGTTTTCCGTGAACAAAGCCGATGCAAATCTGCCGGGTACAATCGGGCTGACCCCAGAGCTGTTTGCCGCCGTCAATGAGCAGGTGGCGGAACAGCTGATCAAGAACGGGTTCAAGAATGTCGTGCTGATGGGCGACCATGGGGGCGGGCAGAAGGAACTGGGTGAAGTGGCGGAGAAGCTGAATGCGAAGTATGCGGCGGAGGGGATCCGGGTGGTTTTCTGCGGCGATGTTTATAAGAAAGCCGGCGGCGATTTCGATGCCTGGCTGACGGCCAACGGGTATCCACGGAGCACGCACGCAGGAATTCCGGACACGTCGGAGATGCTGTATCTGGGCGGGGATCGGGACTGGGTGCGCAAGGAGCTGATCGCTTCGGCGCTGGGCGACCCGGTTGGGGTGCCTGGGCAGCGGGCGGAGCTGAAGGTGAAGAACGGGATTGTTGGGGATGGCAGAAGGTCGAGCGCGGAACTGGGGAAGCGGGCCTTCGATATGAAGGTGGAGTATGCCAGCAGCCAAATACGGAGGCTGCTGGCGGCGAAGTAAACTGGCTCAATACGCCCGGTAGCACGCTTCTACAGGCGGCGGGTTTTGGATGTCGCCGAGAGCTTTGAGTTGCTGTGCGAGCGCTTCCCAGCGCTCCTTGGTCATTTGGCCAAGCTGCGGGGAATCAATCAGCGGCTTCTGCGCTTCGGCCACTTCCGTGAAGACGGCCATCTCCATGGACGGGTTGAGGGCCTGCATCTTTTCATTTGCCGGCTTGGGGTTATCGAGATAGGCGCGCCAGCCTTCGCGGACCGCATCGACCATCGCCTTCACAACATCAGGCTGCTTTTTGAGCATGTCGCCGCTGGTGGCCATCACCTGCGCGTAGGGGTTGTAGCCAGTGTCGGCGACGAGGAACGCTTTCACTTTCGCACCCTTGCGGCGGGCGGCGAGGGGCTCGGCAGTGAAGTAGCACTGCTGGGCGAACTTGGGGTCGGCAAGGAAGGCGCTGATGTCGCCGCCGGGCGAGGGGACGACCTTCACCTTGTCGAAGCCGTATTTTTCCTTGAGCAGGCGGGCGTAGGGGAGACCGCTTTGGATGGCGAGGGTGCCTTCCTTGACGATGTCGCCGATGGACGCGAGGCCGCGCTCTTCGTGAACCATGATGGCCATGGGGTTCTGCTGGAACGACGCGTAGAGGCCGACCACATCATTACCCTTGGAGCGGGCGAGCATGATTTCGTCGCCGGAGACGATGCCGAATTCAGTCGAACCTGCGCCTACCATTTGCACCGTGGGAGTGCCTGCACCGCCGGGGAGAATTTCCACGTCGAGGCCATGCTTCTTGAAATCAGCTGCGTAGAAGCCGCCGAATTCAGGGTCGGGCTTCCAGTTCAGCGCGAGACGGATTTTCGTCGATTTGCCACAGGAGGCGAGCACGCCGAGTGCGGGCGCGAGGTGGAGGAAGGTTCGTCGGTTCACTCTGCCATTTTAGCCGATCACGTTCGTTCTGACGCGTGCCAGTGGCGCAGGGTGAGGTAGCTGATCAGATTGATGAGTCCGAAGAGTGCGAGGCCAAGTACCGACGCAAGGAGGACGGCGGCGAAGACTTTGTCGGTACGTTGTTGGGTGCGGGCTACGTCGACCACCGAGCCGAGGCCCTGCCCGCCGATGAATTCACCGACGATGGCGCCGATGACGGCGAGTCCGGCAGAGACGCGCAGCCCGGTGAGGATTTGCGGGAGGGCGGCGGGGAAGCGGAGTTTGAACAGCGTGTCAGTGGTGGATGCGCCGTAGAGTTGGAAGAGATCGCGCAGGGCGGGGTCAGTAGATTGAATGCCGGTGAGGGTGTTGGCGATGACCGGGAAGATGGAACAGATGAAGGCCGAGGCGACAACGGTGGCCATACCGTAGCCGAACCAGATGACGAGCAGCGGCGCGATGGCGACGATGGGGACGGTTTGGAAGAAGACGGCGTAAGGGTAGAAGGCGCGCTGGATGGTGCGCGAGGTCGAGAGAAAGACGGCGATGGAGATGCCGCTGAAGGCGCTGAGAAAGAAGCCGATGAGGGCGCCGGCGGAGGTTTTGGCGAGGGCGGCGAAGAGTTCGGGCGCGTCATGGAAGATATCGTAGAAGACCGCTGACGGCGGCGGCAGGAGGTAGGCCTTGACCACGCCGGAGCGGACCAGGGCTTCCACGGTGAGCGAGACGACGATGAGTGGAACAAGCGCGGGGAGGGCTTTCTTCATGCGTGTTCTTCCTCCATGGCGGCGAGCAGGATTTTCATCTCGGCGGCGAGGCGCGGGTCCGTGCGGAGTTCGTCGCTGCGTTCAGCGGGGAGGTCGAAGCGGTGGTCGAGCTTGATGTGGCCGCCGCGGTTGGTGAGTACAATGGCGCGGTCGGCGAGGAAAGCCGCTTCGGAAATGGAGTGGGTGACGAAGATGACGGTCATGCGGCGGTCGAGCCAGAGCTGACGAAGCTGGTCGTCGAGGCGGAAGCGGGTGATTTCATCGAGCGCGGCGAAGGGTTCGTCGAGCAGGAGCAGGCGCGGTTCGGAGACCAGCGCGCGGGCCAGGGAGACCCGCATGCGCATGCCGCCAGAGAGCTGCGCGGCGTATTGCGCTTCGGATTGTTCCAAGCCCACATTGGCCAGCGCCTGGCGGGCTTTGGCGTGGCGTGATTCGAGGGGCTGGCCCATGAGTTCGAGCGGGAGGGCGACGTTTTCAAGGACGGTTCGCCAGGGCAGGAGGCTTGCGTCCTGAAAGACGTAGGAGGTTTCAAAGGGGATGCCCGCGGGGGTGAGTTCGATGGTGCCTGCGTCAGGCGGGGCGAGCCGGGCGATGATGCGGAGGAGGGTGGACTTGCCGCAGCCGGAGGGTCCGAGGATGGCGAGGAATTCGCCGGCCTGGATGGTGAGGCTGAAGTCCTGGATTACGGTTTGAGATTCGAATTGGCGGCGGATGTTCTCCAGGCGCAGAGCTACGCCTTGGGCGGCGGTGGCGGTGGAGAGTGGCATGTTTAATTATTGCCGATTCAAAAGCCAGGTGTGCTCTTTTGCAGGACATTGGCCGCGCAGGCCGCCCTGGACATCGGTGGTGGAAAGATGGGTTATGCGATAGGTGCTTTGGTAGTGTTGCTCCACTTCCTGTTTGCTGACGGAAAAAGGCGGGCCGTCTGTGAGGGATTGGTCGTACTCATAGGTGATGAGGAGTTGGGGCGCGTTGGCGGTGATTGCTGTGAGGTGCTTCGCATAGCGAACCCGAAGTTCTGCGGGGAGGGCGACGAGGGCGGCGCGGTCGTAAATGGCTTGGATGGGGCCTAACAGATCGGCGGAGAGGTGGAAGATGTCGCCGCAGAAGATATTGATTCGGTCTGCGCTGTAACGGTCTATTCCACCGATTGATGTGACCACGGGTTGCACGCCTAGATCGCTGAATAGTTGCTCCACCGCTATCTTGATGAGCTCGGCGCCGGCAACGGCGTAGCCTTTTGCGAGCAGCCATGGAATGTCGAGGGTTTTGCCGCAGAGGGGCAGGAAGACGCGGCTCCCTTCGGGCAGGGAGAGTTGGTTAAAGTTGTTTACCAACAGGGGGTTTGGGTCGGGTTCGTGAAATGCGATCCGGTTTTGTTCCCAACGTTCGAGCCAGATGTTCTTGTCCATGCCATAGGTTAGCGCTTTTCTCCCCACATGACCATGTTCCAGGCGAGGCGTCGCAGGCCGGGGATGCGCGTCAGGACGCGGTCAATACGTTCCAGCGGGAGCCACCAGCCGATGGACGCCGGGGTTTCTCGGAAGATGCGCTTCCAATAGCGGTCGGCATTAGGGTGCACGCGGTCGATGAGGTAATACTTCAGGAAGAGCGAGAGGCTGAGGATCCAGAACTCTTGGTGCTGGACGTTGTGGAAGTATTCGCCGGCAAGGTCGACGTCTTGGAAGGTTAACGGGGCTTCGTCTTCGGTGCGGACCTTGGTGGCCATGCGGCGGTACACATTGATAACCGGGTTGTAGGCGAGCGGGTCGAAGCTGAAGAAGCGGCCGCCGGGCTTGAGGGCTTTTTGGATCTGCTCGAAAAACTGGCGCTTATCGGTGACGTGGTGGATGGTGTTGGCGACGTAGACGATGTCGTAGTGACCTTCAGGGACGCCGAGACTTTCGCCGGGTTGGGTGATGCCTTCAATTTCCACTCCATAGACTTTGCCGAGGTTGACGGCGCATTCGACCATGCCGGGCGAGAGATCGACGGCGGTGACCTTGGCGCCTTTCATGGCGAAGTAGACGGAGGACTCGCCGAGGCCGCAGCCTACGTCAAGCAGGCGCTTGCCGGTGAGGTCGCCCATCGCTTCCAGGATGGCTTTGTTTTCCACTGCAGTGGGGGCTTCGAAAGCCTCGCGGACGGCGATTTGATCGAGCGGCGTGGAGAGCGCCCACAGGTTGTGGAAGTGCGATTCCTTGTCGTGGATCTCAACACTATTTTTCAACGGGCACCTCTTTGGAGACGGCCAAGACATCGCCGAGAGCGGCAAGTTGCGTGGATACGGATTCGGCTGGCCGATTGATGTTCGACGCTACGATGTACAGCGGGCGCTCCTTGATGGATTCGAAGATTCGGCCGACGTATTCGCCGAGCACTCCAATGCTGATGAGCACCGAGCCGCCGACAAGGCAATTGACGACGATGATGGAGCTCCAACCTTCGACCAGGTGCAGGCCGAGTATGCTGCGGATGACGGCGTTGACGGCCTGAAGCATGCCGATTGCGGCGATCAGGATGCCGAGGCCGAAACTGAGACGCAGCGGCGTGGGCGAGAACGAGACAGCGGCGGTCCAGGCGAGGGCGACCATTTTGCTGATCGGATATTTGGTTTCGCCGGCAACACGGATATCGCGGGTGTAGTCGACTGCGGTTTGCGGAAAGCCGACCCAGGCGACCATGCCACGCAGGAAGCGATGCGTTTCGCGCATCGAGAGCAGGGCGTTCAAACAGGCGCGCGAGACGAGGCGGAAATCGCCGACATCGCTAGGCAGATCGGGATGGATCAGGATCCGCATGAGTCGGTAAAAGACCCATGCAGTAGCTTTCTTGAAAGCTGTTTCGCCTGCGCGTTTGGTGCGGCGGCCATAGACCACGTCATAGCCTTTGCGGTATTCGTCGAGCATTTGCGCGATGACTTCAGGCGGATCCTGTAGGTCGGCGTCCATCAGAACCACGGCCTCGCCAGTGGCATGATCGAGTCCGGCAGTGGCGGCGGCCTGGTGGCCAAAGTTGCGGGCCAGATTGAGGACGCGGACACGTGGGTCGGCGTTGGACCATTCGATCAGATGTTTTAGCGATAGATCGGAACTGCCATCGTTCACCATCAGGATTTCCGCGCGGCAGGGCAACGTGGCGAGGAACGCGGTGAGGCGTTGGCGCAGGAACGGCAGGGCCTCCTGCTCGTTGTAGGTGGTGACGACGATGGAGAGCGTTTGGGGAAACCCGCGTGGCGTGAGCTGGAAGTAGGGCTGCTTACTGGCCATGGGCTCATGCCTTCCCATCGCGTGCGTAGAGCACATATTTGTCCGTGCGGTCGAGCACGCGCCATCCGCCGGTGGCCTGCACCAGGACACTGATGGGCTCATCCGGTTCGCAGAGGATCAGATCGAACTTGTATTTTTCGACCAGCTCTTTCCATTTCGGACTGGCGGAGCTGATGGCGATGAAGTCGTTGCCGATGTCTTCACCATAGTAGTTGTGGCGGCTGTCTAAGAAGACGCGCTGGCGCGGATAGTTGCGGAAGATCAGGTAGTCGGCGATTTGATCGGAGGTAAAGACACGGCTGCTGGCCAAGAGGTCATGGTGCTTTTCGATGAACTTAACGGGCACCCATTTTTCGGGGAATTCGGTGGGCCATTGCAAACCGGGCATAAGGGCGATGGCGACAATGGTTGCCGGGATGAGCAGGCTGGTGCCAGGCAGGCCGGCAGTCAGGGTGCCGGAGACGTCATTCATCATCCCCATGAGCGAAGCTTTGGAACTGCCCGCTGAGACGGCATCCCACCACACAGAAAGTTCGAGGGCGACGATGGGCGCAACGACCAGGAGAAAGATGGTGGCATGGCGGACGGAGGTCAGCGAGGCGTAGGCCAGGAAGAGAATCCACAGTGGTTCGACAAGGTTCTTTTTGCGAATCAGAGGCGCGATACAGGCGAGGCCTGCAAACATGACGATCATGATGTCGTACATCTCTTCGGAGTTGAACGACGGCGACTTGAACTCCGAGACGTTGGCGATGATCCACTTCGATTTCAGCGTCTCCAGAATGTGTTCGTGGAGATGATAGCCGTAGGGGTTGAGGAGCGAAGCGGCGAGGCATGCCGCTCCGACCCCAACCAGCTTCATGGCCTCGCCCCAGCGTTCGCGGCGATCCTCCGGCCAGAAGTAGGATTCGGCGGCGCAGCCAACCACGCGCAGGCCGAGCAGAACGAAGAACATGAAAAAGCCGCCGTGAAAGTTGGCCCACAGGGCTGTAATAGGGACAAGCAGCCAGACGAGCGCGCCGCCGTTACGCCGGTTGGCTTCAAGCAGCCAGATGGATACGGCGAGGAAGAGCAGCGTCCAGAGGTGCGGGCGGGCATGGAAATGGATCGACGTACCAGTGGCGGTGAGCAAGATGATGACCAGCGCGATCAGCCCGTTGGCGCCTTTCCACATCGTGAATTTCAGGAGCAAGGTGATGTAGAGGGCGATGGAGACGCCAGCAAGGAAGGCGATGCCTTTCCAGGAGGCCGTGTTGTAGGCGAAGGCGAGCGCGGTTTCCGACAGCCATTCAAAGGCGTACCAGGGTTGGCCAACTTTCGAAAAGGCAAAGAGGTCTGCGTGGGGTACAGTGCCGGTGGAGAGGATGTACTGCCCGATGCGGGTATGGAAGGCGGTGTCGGCGTCAAGCAGGAGGCGCTTCCAGCCTTCGGGCGAGGTCATGAACATCCAGACGATGATGAAAACAAAAAACAAATCGGAGAAAGATGGCGTGAGAAGGCGGGGCCAACCGGCGGTTCTGGTGTTTTGAATTTTCGGTCGCTCGAATGCGATTTCTGCCGGCACGCACGTCTCCTCGTGTTACGCGTTGATCGGCAGAAAGCGGGGCGGGCTTTAGACAGAAGATAGTCAGCAGCCGAATTGGCGCAGGTGGTGATCCATGTGGAGATAGGCCCAGCGCGCCCACTCCTGGTCGTTCATTGCGCCAAAGATGGGGTGCGGGACTTTCTTGCTGGTGAGGAATTTAGTCATGAGCGCTGTGAGCTCGGCTACGTCGCGTTGAAATTCCACGGGAGGAGTGCCGCCGGCAAGCTGGTCCATTTCGGGCATGGTGGGGATGTTTTTGGGCCAGGGCATGGGGAAGTAGAGGCCGCCCCATTTCATGATGGTGCGCTGGAAAAGGCCAGTCTTTGTACTTACCGGCTTCTGACCCATCACACCGCGGTAGGAGTCGGCCAGATGGCAGACCATCTGGTGGGCGTTCATTTTTCCCCATTTGCGGGGCGAGCCGGGGCGGACGGTTTTCAGCCTGGCGGCGATTTCCGCTTGTGCGGATTGTTCAAAGAGGTTTTTCATGGCGGGTTAAGCGTTTGACACCAGGTCGCCGAAGGGGGCTAGCAATGCATACTTGTCCTGCCAGGTGGTATACATGATGCCGTTGGAGCCGGGCACGCCCTTCATGGCATCCAGCCAGCCCCGGGGATTTGCCAGATCGTTGGCGTCGTAATAGGCTCCGGCGATGGTTTTGAAACCAAGTCCACTGAAGTGAACGAGAGATTCGTTGCGCTTGCCATAATGCCAGAGCACGATGTTGATATCTAGCGGCAGGTATTGCCAGGAGCCTGCGAGATCGCCATCCGTCAGGTAGTAATTGGGGATGGCGTTGTGGTTCGGATCGAACATATCACTCCAGACGTAAACTTCGGCGCCGGGGTTCAAGGCTTTGACGATGTTATAGCCGCGCGTGACGTGGTCGCCGAAGATCTGGGCGAGCGATATGCCGCGGGATTTGCAGGCGTCGCAGGATCCGGCCTGACGGACTTCGTCGGTACTGAGCATCCACTTCTTTGGAGCCAGGATGTCGTGGACCATTTGCGCGTCGCGCTGCCAGAGGTCATAGGGTTCCTGTTCAGACATGCAGACGCAGTGCTGGCTGTCGAGCACGGTCATGGCGTGATAGAAGCTGACGAGAAGCTGATCGCCATCGGAGATGGCTGAACCGGGTAGTATTTTGAGCGGCGGGGGGGCGTGATCCCAGCTGAACTGGAAAAGGAGCGGGTCGGCGACCGGGGCGTAGTCAACGCCCTCCTGGTAGACAGTGCCATCGGCGGCCGATTTGACGGTGAGGGGAGCGCCGGTTCGGCGGAGGACGTTCGTGAGGGCGACCTCCTGCAACGACCAATCGTCGAGCCAGAACTTGCCGGAGCGGCCGCCCCAGGTTCCGGCGTAAAGGCGGACGCGCTGGTTGTTCAGGCTGTTGAAACCGATGGTGATTTGGGTCCAGTCCTGTGTCGGTTTCAAGTTGAAAGTGAGGGGGGCCAGGGCGCGGCCATCGGCGTAGGAAAGCACCTGTACCAGAAACGCTCCCGCCGGCTGAAGGTTTTCCGTACGGACCCAGACCGAGGCGCGGTAGCAGCGGTTGGGGCGAACGGGAATCTCTTGCATTGCGCGGGCGTTGCCGGAAGGCGTGGACGACATGTTTTCAAAACGCAGGGAGGCAGAGCCGGAATGGGTGATCTGGGTATCAATGAAGCTGATGGTGCCGGGGCCGTCCTGCAGTTGCCAGGCTGCGGCTTTGTCACCGATGTAGGTTTCAAAGCCGGGGTTGGTAACAGTGGCAGCGGAATCGGGGACCAGGGTTGCAACGCTGTTTTGGACAGTAAACGCGGCATCCGTGACAGCGAAGCCTTCGGCAAGATTGCGGTTGTGTGTGAGGAGGCCGTCGCCATAGCCTGCGTTGAAGAAAGCGGGGATGAGCTCGATGGGCGCTGCGTCGGCGATTTGTTTGATTTGGGTGAGGCGAGCGCGGAAGGCGGCCGGCTGGCGGTCGATGTTATCGAAGGCGGAGGCGAACATGACGCCGTTGAGGCCGTGGGCGGCGGCGGTTTGGGCGATGGCACGGAAGTCTTCCACGTCTCTGTCAGAACTGAGATTGCGGGAAAAGTACACCCAGCGATTCGGGTAGACGATGGTCTGGGCCTGGGCTGGGGCAAGTGTTGCGGCGGAGGTGAGGAGGAAGTTGCGGCGCCTCATTTTCATGCTATTTAAGGATATCGCGGATGGCATTGAGACGTGCGGCGCCTTCCTTCAGCGTGGGAGTGAGCCAGCCGCCTTCGTCGTTTTCATTCCAAGCATAGATGATGACGGCATTGGCGGGGGCGGCGGATTTGTTGCCGCGGATCCAGTCGAGGGCGTGGCGCAGGTGCTCGGCGATTTCGGCGGGGGTAGCGGTTTCGTAGTATTTTTCCATGCCTTCGCCCGGCTTTTGGTATTTCTCCCAGGGCATGGGATTGATGACGCGGGGGCGGCGGTCCCAGCCGGACATAACGATGGGCACAACTTCGGAGCCGGTGGCCTTCGAGCGGTTCCAGAATTCCTCGGCGTATTTGGTGAGGTCGGCGTAGAGTGCTTTGACGCCGCCGCCGGATGCGGCGTAGGCGGAGATGGCATCGGCCCCGAGCTGGTCGCGCCATTTGTTGGCGTTGACTGGGTTGAAGTCCATGATGACGATGTAAGGGTTGGCGGATAGGGCGCGGAACGCATCGACGGCGTTGCGCAGCTCTTCGATGGAGCCCCAGTTCTGTTTGATCTGCGCTTCAGAGAGGAAGCCAAGGTAGAAGATGGGGCGCCCGCCTGGCGTTTTGAGGTAGCCAGGTTCTTTGGTAAGGGCGGCGTAGCGGGCGACTTCGGGGTGCGAGGCTCTGGTGCCCCAGCGGCTGAGTTCAGTGATGAGGGAGAACTGGATTTTGTCGCGCTGGGCGCTGGCGAGGTAGCGCTTGAGCGGAAGGCTCATGGCATCGGATTCGGAGTAGGCGAGAAAGGCCCAGTAGTCGAGGCCGGCGCGGGAGGCGTACTCGATTTCCTGATCGAGGACTTGCTGGGAGGTGCCGTCGATAGAGACCTGATTCTCTGAAATGACGTTGGCGAAGAACGGCAGGCGATAGTGCCATTCGGCGGGGCCGAGGGCCTTTTCGACGGATTGACCGGGGACGGATTGCTGGCCGTGCCAGGCGTCCCAGCGGATGGCGCCAACTGCTGGGCGGGTTGGGGTTTGGGCGTGGAGGGCGGCTAGCAGGAGTGTGGCGAGAAGGGTCATCTTCCAAAAGATACCAGCTTGGGTTATGATTGTGCCGCATCTATGGAAATCTTCGAACGGTGTGTAGTGAAGGACGGCCAGCTTTTTGTTTCGCCTGAGGGGCGGTGGGCGGTGATTGGCGCGGCGCTTTGGGATGTGGAAGCTGCGGCGAAGGTGCGCCAACTTTCCAGGCCTGAAGGCGTGTTGCGGGCTGTGGCGGCGACGGCAGAGGGGCGGGTGTTGGGCGCGGTGACCGTACGGCGGAATTCCTACGTCGCGGATTTGACCACAGGCGCTGCACTTTGCGGACTGGCCGATGAGACACGGCTGAATCATTCGGCGGCGTTTAACGCGGGTGGCACGCGGCTGATGGGAAGTGCGATGGGATATGGCGATGAGCCGCTGGGCTTGTGGGATGCGGCGACCGGGGCGAGTCTGTTATCGGAGGCGGAATATCCGCGAGCGGTGGCGGTTTCCAGTTGCGGGAGGTTTGCGGTTGGGGCGCATGGGGCGGCTGATATTCGAGTTTGGGATATGGAGCGGCCGGCTGAGCGGTTGGTGCTGCGCGGGCATGCAGGAGCGGTGACGTCACTTGCGATAACGGCTAAGGGTGAATGGATGGCCAGCGGGTCCGCGGATGGGACAGTGCGCCTGTGGCACAACCGGCGGTGGGATGAGGTTGAGGTGTTCGAAACCCGAGCGGGCGCTGTGCATGCGGTGGCGATGACTCCGGGCGGGCGGATGATTTTGGCGGCTTCGGGCAGTGGGGAGTTGCGGCTGTGGCTGCGCGGGAAGACAGTGCCGCTGGCGGAGTTTTCGCTGGGCGAGGCGGTGGCACAGTGCGGGATTTCGGCCGATGGGCATTCGATGGTAGTCGGGACGGCTTCGGCGAAGGCGGTGTTTTTGGGAAGCCCGGGCAGGGCCGGCGAGGCCCAATAAACTGCGAGCAACGCGCCACATACCTGCCGCATCGAGCTCCGATGCCTGGGCGAGTTTCTCAAATGCGATGCGGCGAAATGACGGGTTCGAAGGGTAAAGTGCATGAAAATGCGTGTATTGGGGACGGATTCGTCGGCATTGACGGGAGGGACTGGGAGGGAAGTCAGCGTTAGAAGAATATCAAAGCAGGGAGGGGTTCGAAGGGTAAACTACTTGAAATCAAATGTGTTAGCGATGGATTCGTAGAGAACAACGGAATGGAGGAGGGTTGGAGGACAGAGGTAGGGGAGGATAGGAAAGAGGAAGCATTCGAAGGGTAAAAGGACTGAAAAGACAGGCTTTGGAGATAGACTCATAGGGAATGTCAGGATCGGGGGGCAGGCAGGATGCCTTGGCGGCAAGAGATGGGGTTCGAAGGGTAAAACAGTTGAAAACGCTTGCTTTGTCTCTGGATTCGAAGGATGATTGAGGGGAGATGGAAAGTAATGGCCAGGCATTGGCGGAAGACGAAGTTCTCCCGCTGATTTCGGTGAATGAGATTTACCGTCATGCATCCGTGGAACTGCTGCAATCGCTGGGGAAAGAGGATCGCAGGTTCGAGCGGAAGCGGTCTGGGACGGACGCGCAAAGCCTGTCTGAGTATTTTTCCATGTGGGCAAATACCGCGCCTGACGGAGGAATTATTGTTCTGGGGATGGAGGACGATCTTTCGATCTCCGGATGCAAGGCGCGCTCCACCGAGGAGATGAACCGCCTGGAAAGCGTCCGCGTCCATTACTGTCCGGATTCACGAGCGGACAGCAAGCGCGTTGCGGCAATCAATAGCAAAACGGGAAAGAAGGATTACCTGCTGGTAATCCGCGTTTTCTATCGACCGGATAAGGTGGTGCGAACCACCTCGGGCAACGCATTCTGGCGCGTGGGCGACGCGCGCAAGAAGTTAACCGAGGAAGAGATCCGCGAACTTCAGATCGATAAATGTGAGGTTGATTTCGAGTTGGAGCCTTGCGGATTTGCATATCCGGGCGACTTCGACGGGAAGTTGATTCAGGAATTCGTGCGCTTGTTTATCGAGTCCAGAGGGCTTAATAAGAAACATTCCAAGGAAGATATTCTGGCGCTGGCGCATCTGGGAATGAAAAAGCCGGGACGGTCTGGATTCATTCCGAATATGGCCTGCGCGCTGTTGTTTGCCAACGACCCCAGACTGCGTTTCCCGGGCTGCTTCATCCGTTTTTTGCGTTTCGATGGAGAAGAAGAAGGCAGCGGCGAGAAGTTCAACGCGGTGAAGGATATTCATCTTTACGGGAATATTCCGGCGCTGCTGGTGGCGGCGGAGAAGACGCTGAACGATCAGTTGCGCGATTTTTCAAGGTTAGGCAAGGATGGCAAGTTTTTTACCGCCCCGGAGTATCCGAAGCCTGCCTGGTATGAGGCGATCGTGAACGCCTGCGTGCACCGGTCCTATTCGCTGCGAACGATGAATGTGTTCGTGAAGATGTTCGATGACCGGTTGGAGGTAGAAAGTCCTGGAGGTTTTCCGCCGCTGGTAACACCGCAGAATATTTACGATGTGCACAAACCGCGCAATCCTCATTTGATGGATGCGCTGCGGTACTTCGACTATGTGAAGTGCGCGCACGAGGGCACGCGGCGCATTCGCGATACGATGACGGAGTTGAATCTGCCGGCGCCGGAGTTCCGGCAGGTGGAGTCCGCCACAACGCCGCTGGTGCGTGTGGTGCTTCGCAATAACGTGCGGCAACGAAGAGTGTGGCTGGATTCGGAGATCGGACCGGTGATTGGTGAGGTCCTGATGCAGGGCTTGAATGACGATGAAAAGCTGCTGATCAACTTCGCCGCGGAATATGGGGAGTTGAGCGTGAGCGATGCACAGCGGCTGACCCGGAAATCGTGGGCGGCGGCGAAGAGGATTTTGCAGCGGCTAGTGGTGAAGCGGGTGTTGGAGTATCAATCGCGGTCGGACGAGAAGCGCGATCCGAAGGCACGGTTCTTTATCAACCGGCGGCTGTTGCGGCCTGCCAGGAGCGTTGGAGCGAAGTTATGAGACGAATGCTGTGTGCGTTTTTGCTGGCCGGCGTGGTGCATGCCGCCGATCCGGTGTTTCCCTATGGCGCGGTCTATTTCCGCAAGTCAAATCCGCCGGAAGAGGACTGGGCGCGCGATCACCAGACGGCGGCGAAGATGGGCATGAACATGTTCCGCCACTGGTTTATGTGGTCGGCGATTGAGGTTGCGCCGGGCAAGTACGACTGGCGCGACTATGACCGCATGATGGACCTGGCGGCGAAGAACGGCATCAAGGTTGTGATCGCTGAGATGGTGACGGCGGCACCGGAATGGGTATTCGAAAAGTATCCGCATGCGCGCTATGTGGCGAGCGATGACAGCGTGGTGCACAGCAGCATTGGCGGCAGCAGCGCGACGGGTGGGTTTCCGGGTGTGTGCCTGGACAACGAAGACGTGAAGGCGCTGGCGGAGCGGTTCCTGGCCGCGTTGGTTGCGCGGTATAAGAATCATCCCGCGACTTACGGCTACGATTTGTGGAACGAACATTCGTATGGAGGCGGGACGCCGCAGAAGATGCACTGCTACTGCCAGGCGTCGCAGAAGAAGTTTCGCGAGTGGTTGAAGGGGCGGTATCCGACAGTGGAGGCGCTGGGGAAATCGTGGGGGCGGAACAGCTATCCGGATTGGAGCTATGTGCATCCGCCGCGGAATTTCAGCGGGTATTCGGAGAGCCTGGATTGGCTGGAGTTCCGCATCGATAACGCGTTCCGGCTGCTGCACTGGCGGTCGGAGCTGTTCAAGCGTTTGGATACGAAGAATCATATTGTGGCGCATGGCGTGGCGGGGACCTTGGAAGCGCTGCCTTCCGCGGCAAACGATGAGTGGCGGTCGGCGGCAGAGGTGGAGACGTGGGGATTGACATGGGTTGCGTCGCGCAAAGGCAATGAGCTGTGGAAGCAGTTTCATGCGGTGGACCTGGTACGTGCAGGATCGCGCGGCAAGCCGTTCTGGCACGCCGAGGCGCAGGCGGGTCCACTGTGGATGCAGCCGCAGGTTATCGGGCGGGCGCGTGAGGATGGGCGGATCACGGAAGAGAAGGACGTGCGGCTGTGGAATCTGATTTCGGCGGCGGGCGGGGCGACGGGGATTTTGTATCCGCGGTACCGGCCGTTGTTGGATGGGCCGTTGTTCGGGGCGTTTGGCGCGTATGGCATGGATGGGTCGGTAACGCCGCGGGCCGAGATGGCGCAGAAGGTTGCAGTGTGGGCGAATGAGCATGCGGAGATCTGGAAGTCGCGGCCGGTTCGCGGGGATGTAGGGATCGTGTTTGTGCCGGAGTCGGAACTGTTTGCCTACGTGCAGCAGGGGGCTTCGGCGCAGTATGCGGAATCGGCGCGTGGGGCGTATCAGGCGTTTTTCGATTCGAATATTCAGGCCGACTTTGTACACGTGGATGACCTGGCACAGTACAAAGCGGTGTATCTGCCGTATCCGCTGATGTTGAAGGCGGCGACGGTGGCGAAACTGACGAAGTATGTAGAGAATGGCGGGGTGCTGATCAGCGAGGGGCTGCCAGCGTATTTCAGCGATCATGGCAAGGCTGGGGCAAAGCAGCCGAACGCCGGTCTGGACAAAGTGTTCGGGGCGCGGGAATCGTATGTTGAGTTCACGCCGGATTTGCTGGAAAATTTGTCGTTGACGGTGCGCGGGGAGAAGGTGAGCGGGCGGTTTTTCCTGCAGGAGTACGAGGTGGCGGGCGGGACGGCGATGGGTAAGTTTGCGAATGGACATACAGCAGCGGTGGAGAGTTCATATGGAAAGGGCCGGACGTTGTTGATTGGGTCGTTTCCTGGGGCCGGGTATTTCAAGCACCATTCGACGGAGACGCGGAAGTTTTTCGCCGGCCTGCTGGAGTGGGCTGGCGTGACGCAGCAGGTGACATCGAGCGAGGCTGGTGTGCAGGCGCGTTTGCATACTGGCGCGGGAGGGACATGGTTGTGGGTGGTGAATCCGGCGCGGGAGGCGAAGACAGTCTCGGTGGGATTGCAGCGTGATTTTACGAAAGCCACCGATATCTGGCAGGGCAGGGCCCAGAACATCGAACGGCGGCGGGTTACAGTTGCGGTGGAGGACCGGAACGTGGCGGTAATCCGGCTGGAGTAGGTTTAGAGTCTGGCGAATTCGGCTTTGGCTTGGATGAGGATTGGGATATCCTGGTCGGCATCTTTCCAAAGGGTGAGGAAGTCCTGGTAAGCGGTCTTGGCATTGGTCCTATCGCCAACCATGGCGATTGCCCGTCCCATCTGCACGTGGGCGAGCGCACCAATTGGACTGGCAATGATAAGACCGCGATTATCGAGAATTTTTTGAAATTCGGCGGCGGCCTCTTTCCCCTGGTTTGCCGCCAGGTAAGCCAAGCCTCTGGCATAAATCGGATATAGCGATCCGGAAAACCCAACTGTACAGCATCCATGCCATCCAAATTCATACGGTCTCGTAACACGGAGTATTTCGATAGCCTGGCCGGGATCGCCTTTTTTTAGCGCGACAAGCGCGCGAATAGTGGGACAGATGCTGAGTTTTACTAGCGTGTCTTCCGGGAAGCTCCGCTCCAGATCGGCTGCGATCTTCGTAGCTTTGAGCACATCACCGGCGAGGGCAAAGGCGATGGCCGCGCCAAATTCCGCATCCTTCCCGAATTCGACATTGTTTGCCGAGGCCGCGGCGCGTAGGGCTTGGTTGGGGTAACCGAAGAGGGCTTCGCGTACGGCAACTTCGGCTTCCTGTTGAGCGATCCCTTCCTGCCCTCCCGCGAGTCGCGCCTGTTCCAGGGAGACTAATGCCATCTCTCTAGCCTGTTTGAGTTGACCGGAGTAGGCCAGCACCAAAGACTGTTGGTGAGTAAACCAATCTTTGCCCTCGAACTTAGCCAGGCGTAGCGGGGCAATACGGTCCATCTCAGCCCTATCATCCTTCAAGAAGGCAATCTCATACTTGAGGTCAAGAAAATCAGGCAGGGTGAGTTTACGTTCAACGGCCTGTTGCATCACTGCAAGAGCCAGGTCGAGGCGATTGCGGACTATGTAGCTCATTGCAAGATTGCCGTAAGGATAGGGATGCTCGGGATCCACTTCAATCGCTATCTTGCATTCTTTTTCTGCATTTTCGAATCTTCCCAATGCGGTAGAGGTACTTGAGCACAAGAAAGAGTGAGGACGCACATCACGGGGATAGGTTTGGGACCATAACTCGGCGGTTTCACGGGCCTTTTCCAAGTTTCCTGTGACAAGTTTGTAGTAGGAAAAATCGATAAAGAACCTTTCTACATCGCCGGCGCGGTCGCGCAGTTGCCACGCTTTCCTGGTAGCCTCCCTTGTCGGCCCACCGCCGACACTGTAGGCGCGGCCCAGCCAGGCATAGGCCGTGGCGAAGTTTGGATCAAGCTCGGTGGCGCGCTTGAAAAAGGGTAGGGCCGCGGAGTGGCCCACGGTGACTTGCATCTTCCAACCAATGCTGAAAGCTTTGAGCGCTTCCAGCGAGGGGGTGGTTGCTTCTGAAAGCGGCACAGAGTGCTGTTCTACTGTAGTTATCGATTCGCCTGTCTTCTGCCGCAGTTTCCTGGCAATGCTGCTCAACGAATCCAGGACTTCTTCTTTTCTCGTGGCCAGAACCTGCTCGTCATCGAGAACGGCGCCACTATCACAGATTCTGGCACGCAACCCAACCAGGTACTGGCTGCCATACCTGGCGATGGAACCTTCCAGAACGGCCGCGCTTCCGATTCGCTGGCACACTTCGCGAGCTAGTTCTGGGGTCAACTCAGTATCGCCGGGCTTTTCCATAAGGAGGAGAGTATTACGGACCTGTTGATCCGATGCGATTCTGAGAAATGGCGATTGCGCTATTTCAATGGCAAGGCCCTTGGTTAGGGCTCCATCGAAGTCGGCATCTCCCGTCTTATTGATGAAATCGGCGAGGACGATGGTGTCTTTGCTGGTTAAGGCCCATGTGCGGTGAAAGAAGAAGTATCCGGCCGAAGCGATGGCCAGCAGAGCGAGCGCCGAGGCGGCAATTAGCCCGCGGCGTTGGGGCGCGGTCGTGACCGCTGGCGATTCGCCCGGGGTAGAGTTGCTATCGCGCTTCAGTCTCTGCAAGTCGGTGCGAATTTCGAGTGCTCGCTGGTAGCGGAGTTCGCGATCTTTTTCCAGGCACTTTGTGATGATGCGATCCAGCTCGGCCGGCAGGTCCGGATTCAAGTGCAGCGGCGGCACGGGAGCGCGATTCAGTATGGCCTCAAAGATGGTCCCTGAACTTCCACCGCGAAATGGCTGGCTGCCGGTTGCCAGCTCATAAAGCATAACTCCGAATGAAAACAGATCCGTGCGGTTGTCCAAAGCCAGCGCACGGACTTGCTCCGGCGACATATAGGCAACCGTCCCCAGGGCGCTCCCTGCCCCGGTGAGCTGCTCATCGGCAGCGAGTGTTGTAGCTGCGGTGGCTCCGTCACCGGTTGAGTAATCAAATTTCGCAATACCAAAATCCAGTATCTTGGCCAGGCCGCGAGTGGTGACAAAAATGTTTGCCGGCTTGATGTCACGGTGAACAATGCCCTTGGCGTGGGCTGCATCCAAGGCGTCAGATATCTGGATCCCGATATCAACCAGTTCCGCGGCGGGAAGGGTTTTGCCGCCGACGAGGTCCTTCAGGCTCTGGCCTTCGAGCAGTTCCATTACGATTACCGGCTGGCCCATGTACTCTTCCAAGCCATGAATTGTGCAAATGTTGGGGTGGCTCAACGCGGAAGCGGCGCGCGCCTCACGTTCAAAACGGCTCCTCGCGTTGGGATCGCTGGCAAGATTCCCGGTGAGGAATTTGAGGGCCACGAAGCGGTGAAGACGCTTGTCCTCGGCCTTGTACACAACCCCCATTCCTCCGCTGCCAAGCTTTTCGAGCACCTGATAATGAGCGATGGTTTGGCCGGTTAGCACTGCAGGCAAGCTTTTGTTCTTTGCTTCAGCGAGCAGGCGGGCAGCTTGTTCCATCGCCGGATTTTGCAGGAAGCCGCTGGCATGCGCGTCGGCTTTGAGCAGGGAGCGGACCTCGCGTTCCAGGGCCTCATCGCCTGCACAGGCTTTTCCCAGAAACCCCTCGAGCTCGCCTGGTGCGCATTCCAGTGCGGCCTGAAGCACCGCGTCCACTTGTTTCCAGCGTTGCGGGTCCATCAAGCGGACTCCCCCGTCAGTTCGCGGTACAACCAGGAGCGGGCAGCGCGCCAGTCTCGCTTAACGGTAATTGGGGAGATCTTGAGCACTTCGGCTGTCTCTTCCACACTTAGTCCGCCAAAGAACCGCAGTTCCACGACTTCCACTTTACGCGGATCAAGGCGTGCCAGTTCAATGAGCGCGTCGTCAAGAGCGACCAGATCCTGGTCAGGCCCGCAGACGATTGCGGTTTCCTCCAGGGCGACGTGGTGGACGCCACGGCCGCGCTTCAGATTGTGACGGCGGGCGTGTTCCACCAGGATGCGCCGCATGACCTGCGAAGATACGGCAAAGAAGTGGGCACGGTTTTGCCATTCCATGCGCTCGTAATCGACCAGCCGCATATAGGCTTCGTTGACGAGGGCGGTGGTTTGAAGGCTGTGTCCGGTGCGTTCGCGCCTCATGTAGCGGCGGGCGAGTTTGTGGAGCTCTTCGTAGACGATGGGGGTAAGGCGCTGAAGGGCGCTCTGGTCGCCGCCGCGCCAGGCAATTAGAAGCGAGCTGATATCGTCCATGGCCGTTTCCAATTCGACTCCCTAAGGCTGGGAAGCAAATGAGCCGTGTCTTGCATCGTACCATGCGTGGACAGAGTCTAAAAGTTTCCGAAGTAGATGATCCCTGCGATGCTCGCTTTGCGCCTACTCGGGGTGGAGCAACTTATGAATCCACACTGCAACTCTCTTCGACTCATGATTAGCTGCGCGCTAATCGTAACTTCCAGCATGCTGGCCGAGAATCCAACTTTCAGGACTATCGATTATCCGGGCGCGGTCTCAACTAATGCCTATGGAATTAATTCGAAAGGCGACGTGGTTGGGAATTACCTCAACGCCGACAAGTCAGATCATGGCTATCTACTGAGCGGCGGTCAATTTACATCCATTGATTTTCCAGGCGCCAGCGCCACGGAAGCGTTCACGATTAACTCCCGTGGCGATTTAGGCGGCATCTACATTCTGGGCGGCGTAACTCATGGCTTCGTACTCAGCGCAGGCCAGTTCACCACGGTGGATTTTCCGGGCGCAACAGCAACGGAGGTGGGTGCGATCAATGCGCGGGGCGAAATCGTGGGCGATTACACTTTGGGAGGCGCGCGTCATGGCTATCTTCTGATCGGCGGGCAATTTAGCACGCTTGATTTTCCTGGAGCGGCTAATACAGTGCCAGTGGCGATGAATCCTCAAGGTAACATCGTTGGCGGCTATAACATCGCCGGTGTGTTCCATGGATTCCTTTTCAGCGATGGCGAATTCACATCGATTGACGTTCCCGACGCAACTAGAACCGGGTCAAATGGAATCAATGCGCGCGGCGACATTGCCGGACGCTTTGTGATTGGTGGAGTCAGCCATGCCTATCTATTGAGCGGCGGGCAGATCAGCACGATTGATTTTCCGGGTGCCACTTTTACATCCGCCGACGCCATCAATCAGCGGGGCGACATTCTGGGGCACTACATTCTGGATGGCATAACCCATGGATATGTGTTGACAGGCTTTCGTCCTCCCTGTGCATCGGGAATCTGACGGGATGTGGAGATCACGATGAAATTACTTTTTATTCAGATGATCCCGATACGGTGCGATTTGCGCCTACTTCCGGCAGACGCCGGATGCGTTGAATTGAAATGGAGAACTCAATGAAACCAATTTTGACAATATTTGCCGCGAGCCTTTCGATGGCGATGGCTCAACCCCACTACACGATTGCAGATCTGGGGCCGGCCAGTCCGTTCAGCCAAGCGGCTGCGGTGAACAACAAAGGCGTTGTGGGCGGTCTGGCCGTAACCGCAGACGGTGCACAGCACGCAATACTTTGGAGCAAGGGAAAGGCAAGCGATATCGCGTTGCCCGGACTCGGTGGCCAGAACAGTGGCGTGTTCGGCGTGAATGAAGCGGGTGTGGCGCTGGTGCAGGCGGAATCGTCCAAACTGGATCCCAACCATGAGAATTTCTGCGCCTATGGCATCGGCCTCAGTTGCCTGCCCGCTTTGTGGCGGGACGGCAAGATGACACAACTCCCTTTGTTGGGAGGCAATAACGGCACGGTGGGCAATATCAACAATCGCGGCGAAGCGGCCGGAGTTGCGGAAACAAGCGTGAAGGACGCCGGGTGCGCGGCTGGTGTGGCTATCAATGGGACAGGGCCGCAAGTTCTTGGGTATAAGGCTGTGATCTGGGGGCCGCGTGAGGGGGAGATTCGCGAACTGGCTCCGCTTCCAGGGGACTCGGTTGGAGTCGCCATGTGGATTAATGACAACGGGCAGGCGGTGGGGCTTTCAGGCCACTGCGGCAATACTTTGTTTCCACCCTACGTTGCGGCACCGCATGCAGTGCTGTGGGAAAAAGATGGAACAGTGCGTAATCTGGGCAATCTTGGCGGCACCGTAAACCCCAAATTGCTGGCCATTGGCAATGCGGCTTTTGCAGTGAATAACCTGGGGCAGGTGGCGGGTGTTTCAGCACTTCCGGGGAACACACATAATCGGGCGTTCCTGTGGACGAAAGAGACGGGCATGCAAAATTTGGGAACACTTCCGGGGGATGTCAACAGCGCGGCGATGGCCATCAATGACCGCGGCCAAGTGGTTGGGGCGTCAGTGGATGGAGACATCGCGACGGGAAATCCGCGGCCGTTTCTATGGCAAAACGGCGTAATGACAGATCTGAACACGCTGATTCCGTCGGATTCGCCATTTGAGTTTTTATTGTTGCCCGGGGGAATCAATGCCAGCGGCCAGATCGCAGGTTTCGGCGTCACAAGGGAGGGCGAGGTGCATGCGTTCCTGGCCACTCCGCACACAACTTCAATTGCCGGTCCGAAAAACGGTTCCGTGACTTCTCGGGAAATCACTTTGGACGGAACAGCATCGGCCAGCGCGGATGGAAGCGCTTTGACCTATGCGTGGTCGATTCCGTACGGCAGCCCGGCGGCGGCGATTCTGCATGGGAATACCTCAACGCCTTCTGTCCAATTCAGTAGTGGTCGAGGGATGTATTCGTTTGTGTTGACCGTGACAGATGGAGCCGGCGTATCAGCATCTGATGTGATCACGGTGAGCTATCTGGGCAACTAAACACCCAAAACTCATCTGTGCCCCCGTTTTGTTCTCGGTATCCCGGTGAGAGAGTGATTGTTGCACACCGAGCCGCGCTCGTCAGTGAGCGGTGTTGGCTCATAATACTTTCCGTGGAGGTCAGGATGCCTGAGCCTTCTCCTGTCTCTCTTCGGAACCAGGAAAACCGCCGTTCCAAGCGGTTTTCCTTCTTAGGGCGTCGACGGCCGCGCTGTTGGTTTGTATGGCCCAACAGTGATGTCGAATACGCCCTTCACATCCGCATCTGCGCCGTGAAATCGCCATGCGCGCATTTCCCGCAGAACATCGGCGCGCCATTTGTCATCGCTCGACTCAAGAACATTGAAATTGGCTGCCTCCCCTTTCGAGGTCACGGTGAGTTCCACTTGCATATGGGCTGGAACCGTCTTCGGGTTCGTAGGCATCGCGCCTTTGGACAACGTAGGCCTTGCGCTTCCCGCAAATGTGAGCCGGACGGATTGATCCTCTCGATCCTTATTCAACAGCCGGAAATTGACTTCGATCGTGGCACGTACCTTGACTGGCTCGCCATCCTTCTTGCCAGGCTCAAACCTCCAGGTTTCCATTACACTTGAAATCGCTTGATCATCGAGACCGAATCCAGCTCCCCGCACAATTTTCGGGGACGTAGGAACTCCGTCTGTACCGATCACGATGCTTAATGAGATCCTTGCATTCACTTTTGCCAGTCTGGCCTCTTCGGAATAGCTCGGCTCACGCTTGGACAGAATTCTGGGCATACTAACGCCATTCCCAATGCGGTACACACCCTCGGCATCAGGCGACTGAGCAAGTGCGGTAAGCGCCATCAGGGCACAGGAAACAATCAGACATTTCATGGCAACCCTCTATTTATCGCGCAAGGCCGGATAAAACTGCACGAACACGTTGTCCACTTTGGCGTGCTCATTGTGGCAGTTCCAGCATGCTTCCTTGGGAAACGCCTTTGCCTTCGCTAGCGGCCCGTTGTCGCCGATGAAGTTGAAATAAGCCCATTTTTCCGGGAATTTCTTTTCATCTTTCAGCGCCACTTCGATGCCGCGAAACTTATCTTCGAACTTGCCGCTTTTCGCCGGCGCCATCTTTTCGCCAGGAGTAAAGACCTCCATCACAAGCATGGTCTTATCGGGAAACTTTCCGGTCTTCTTGTAAGCCCTGTACATCTCCGGCTGAATGTAGATGTTCTTGAAGCTACCTTCCTTGCCGCCTTCGGTGTAACCGATGCCAAGGTTGGAGCCAACAAAAATCCACTCCCGGTAGCCTTCCGGGCGAAGCAATGAGCTGGCGTCGTCGTACTTCGGCTGTTGGGCCAAAGCAAAAGAGAGAAAAGCGAATCCGGCAAGCACGCGATGGTTCATAATCTATTTTAGACTCACTTTTTCATGCGCTCTCTGATCCTGTTTCTATTCGCCGCATGTGCCTGCCAGGCGCAGCTGCGCTACACCGCTTTGCGTGCTCCCAAGCCCCTCAAGATCAATGGGCGAATGGATGACCCGGCATGGGCGCGCGCGCCCTGGACGGCCGACTTCGTCGACATCGAAGGAGTGCGGAAACCCAAGCCGCGCCTGCGTACGCGCGCCAAAATGATGTGGGACGACAAGTATCTTTACATCGGCGCCGAACTCGAAGAGCCGCATATATGGGCCACGCTCACCCAGCACGATTCGGTGATCTTCAAGGACAACGATTTCGAAGTCTTCATCGACCCGAACGGCGACACGCTGGAGTATTACGAGTTCGAAATCAATGCCCTGAACACAGGCTGGGATCTGTTCCTCGACAAGCCGTACCGCCATGGCGGCAAAGCGCACAATGAGTGGGAGATCCCCGGCTTAAAAACAGCGGTAAAGGTCTGGGGCACCTTGAACAACCCCTCCGATCGCGACCGTGGCTGGACCGTGGAGATCGCCATGCCCTGGAAAGTGCTCGGCGAATATGCGCACAAGCCATCGCCGCCCAAGCATGGCGACGAGTGGCGTATCAACTTTTCGCGCGTGGAATGGAAGACCCGCGTGGTGGATGGCAAGTACGAAAAGGTGCCGGACGAAAAAGAGGACAACTGGGTCTGGTCGCCACAGGGCGAAGTGAACATGCACATCCCCGAGAAATGGGGCTATGTAAGATTCTCCACCAACAAGTGATTAGAATAGGGCATGCGCCTGTTCTTGCTGCTTTCCTTTTGCCTGGCCGCCTTTGCCGCCGATTCGCCCGAGCTGCGAAAGATGGAGGCCGCTTTCGACAAGGCAACGCTGGAACGCGGATTGGACGGCTTCATGAGCTTCTTCGCCGATGACGCAGTGGTGCTCATGCCCAACGTTGGTCCAGTGAAAGGCCGCGAAGCCATTCGCAAAACAAAAGTTGCTGGGTTCGCACGGCCCGGCTTTTCCTTGCGGTGGAAACCGGAATATGCCGACATCTCCGCCAGTGGCGATTTGGGTTACACCTATGGGCCCTACACCCTGACGTTTCTTGACGCTGCCGGCAAGAAAGTCACGCGCACGGGCCGCTACTTCACCATTTGGAAGAAACAGAGCGATGGCAGTTGGAAGGTCGTGATCGATAACGGCGTGCAAGACGACCCGGAAATCCGATAGACTCTACGCAAATGAATCGCCGTTTGTTTCTACAATCCACCGGCTCCATGTTGTTGGCCAAACCAACGCGCCGGCCAAACATCGTCTATATATTGACCGATCAGTGGCGCGCACAGGCCTTCGGATATCGCGGAGATGCGAACGCCCACACACCAACCATCGACGCGCTGGCCAAAGAATCGTTCGAATTCACGCACGCGGTTTCAGGCTTCCCAGTCTGCAGTCCGTATCGGGCCTCGTTGATGACTGGTCAGTATGCGGTGCGCAATGGTCTCGTCGTGAACGATGTGGAGCTGAAGCCGAATGGGCCGACGCTGGGTGAGACGTTTCGCAAGGCAGGCTACTCCACCGGCTACATCGGCAAGTGGCACATCTACGGCAGCCCTGATGGAAAGTATGGACGGCGGCTGGAGTTCATCCCTGAAAAATCCCGCTTCGGTTTCGAATACTGGAAGGCCTGCGAGTGCTCGCATGCTTACAACAAATCGCTCTACTACCAAGGCAACGACACAACTGGGCACTACTGGGACGGCTACGATGCCATCGCGCAAACGCGAGACGGCTGCGACTTCATCCGCCAGCACGCTTCGAAAAGCGACCCATATTTCCTCATCATTTCCATGGGCCCGCCACACGACCCTTACGGTACGGCGCCGGAACGTTATCTGGCGATGTATGAAAAGGCCGCCATCAAACTGCGCGACAACGTGCCTTCGGACAAAACAGAGGCCGCATTGAAAATGCTGCGCGGCTACTATGCGCACATCGCTGCGCTGGATGATTGCGTGCGGCAGTTGAAGGATGCCGTGGATCAATCAGGCGCCGCCGAAGATACGATTTTCATCTTCACATCGGACCATGGAGATATGCTGCAGAGCCAGGGCTTGCATCACAAGCAGCACCCGTGGGACGAGTCCTTGCGCGTGCCTTTTTTGATCCGCTATCCGGCAGCGTTAGGCCGCAAGCCGCGCAAGTCGCAGACGCTGATCGATGCGCCGGACATCATGCCGACACTGTTGGGCCTGGCCGGCATCAAAGTTCCGGAATCCGTCCAGGGCAATGATTTCTCGCCAGTCATTCGCGGAGAGAAGAAGGATGAGAAGGAACCCGCCGCGCTGATGAATCTGCCTACGTCGTTTTCGGTGGTGCGCGCCGCCGGCATTGCCGAGTATCGCGGCGTGCGCACTCCTCGCTACACCTATGTGCGGTCAATCCATGGCCCGTGGCTGCTCTATGATAACGTTACGGACCCGTATCAGAAGCACAATCTGGTGAAGGTGAAGGAGCAGGACGCGTTGCGCTCACGCTTGGACCGCCGCCTGGATGCGATGTTGAAGAAGGCAGGCGACGAATTCCTGCCCGGCGCGAGCTACATCGAGCGCGCCGGCGCGACGCATTACAGGGAAGTAAGCAGCACCCCCGGCCAATCCAAGAGCCCCTGGGGCGATTGGGAATCAACAATGCGCTAATCACGTGGGGTTGTGATATGCTGAGGGTTAGAGCGGCAAGCGGGAGTAATTCAGTGGTAGAATGCCAGCTTCCCAAGCTGGACGTCGTGGGTTCGAATCCCATCTCCCGCTCCATAACTCATTTATAATGAACGAGTTGCGAGGATCGCCAAACGGCCCCAAAAACCTGCACTCTTTTGCACTACATTAAGCGCCATCACGACGCCTTCCGCCTTTCCATCGGCACCACCTTCCGGCGATAGATGGAATCTTCCAACTTCTTGGCGGCGACACCCTTCTGCTGGATGTTGCTCTTCGTATAAACATCAAGCGATACGCCGATGCCGTGGCCCCGCTGATCGGCGGATACCTTCGGATCAACTTTCGCACCGTGGCTCAAACTTGCGTTCGTGCGCCGCATCACTTTGAAGTCCACCCATCCAAGGTTGACCTTCTCCAACGCTGGACGAATGTGGCGACGGAGCAGGTTATCCCGCCAAAGCGGTGTCTCCCGGTTCTCCGATGCGAACACCCATGCGTTCGGTTCAGGATCAACTGCTGTACCCAACCACTCCACCAGCAATGCCGCAGTACGAGGCGGCACGGCCACCGTCCGGGTTTCCCCGTTCTTAGGTGCGTCGAGTTCGCCACGATAAACACGCTGCTCAATCACGACGGCGCTTCCATCCGCTGAAACATTGCGGCGTTGAATTGCCAACATCTCGCCCGGACGCAAGCCGGAAAAGATCGCCAGATGGAGAATGACCTTCTCCCGATGCTCGACCGCACCCAACGCATTTTCTACGTCAACAGCCGTCATTACGGGGCATTCTCCCTTCTTGGCGGTGGGTGGAGTGTACAACGTCTTCGCCGGATTAGTGGTCAGAAGTTTTTCCGCAACTGCCAACTCGCAGATTGAGGTCAAGTCCCAACGGAGATGATCCACGACCGAGAAGCCGTGGGTGACCGCTTTGCTTTCCAGGTACGCTTGCAACCCGGTTGGGGTGAAGCTCTCCAGTTGGCGGTTTCCGAGGTCTCCGATGACGTGAACCTTGATTCGATTCTCGGATGTTCCCTTGGTCGAACTCTTCCATTTCCCTCGCTGAAATGGAAGGTACACTTGGTTGACGAATTCGCTCACCAGCACCGGGCGAACTTCTTGGCGTTCGCCGTCGCCGCCGTTGATCGTCCGCATGAATGCGACTTGCTCTTCCTGTGCCTGACTCTTCGTCAAGTCGGCAATGCGACCGAGCGTGTGGTAACGGTGATGCCCGTCTGCGTCGTAGTATTGAACAACCCATACACGTTTCTTTCCATGCTTCCTCGCTTGGAGGCTACCTTTCTGGTATCTTCTGCGTCTCAATTTTTGCTCCTGAGTCGCAGAGGTTTGATTCGGGTGGTTCGAGCTTAACATTTCGACCACCCTGCTTGCGAGGCGGCTTCCTGCGCTTTGAACCATTCGACAAGCGATTCTTTGCGAATCAGCTTCTTCCGTCCAGCGGGAACGTGTGGGATGGGCGGCACATTTGGCACTTTCCCATTGAGGATGTTCGATACATGCGACTTCGAGCAGTTGAGGTAGTCCGCAACTCCTTGAACGTCTAAAATTTCGTGTTGCTCTTGATGCTCCACTCTCCAATTTCTCCGTGCAGAACGCTTGTCGAAGGTGGGCTATCGAAGCTGGCAATAGGGCGCAAATGCGACCCGATGACAGTCCGCTCCGCTTGTGCGATGTCTGCGTTGGTTTCAGGCTTGCTGTCGGCGGCGAGTGCCGCTACAGACTTACTGAATCACGTAGCGACAGCGTAGTGTGCGCTGTTGCAAGGAATCTCATGGTTCCACTGAGCCATCCGCCACGCCTCCAAGATTCCGATGGAAGGCGAAGCATCAATTGGCCCGTATTCATTGGACCACGAAAGCCCGATCTGTCAACCCCGTCGCCGGGGCTGTGCATCCCGCCCTAAGAATGCAACGCTGATCCAGAGGCCAGAGGCGGATTCACCGCTTTAAACATTGGGGGCGAGGTATCATGAGAGGTTGAGTCTGGCGGCAAAGCAAATGCGTATGAAAATGTTTGAGACCAGATGGAGGAGTGAGCGTGCGTCCTAAGTCCGGTCTCCCAAAACGAAAGGCCCTGAGAAGGATGCCGAAGTTTACCTACGGTTTCAGAGACAACCCTGAAACGAAGGCGTATCGGCACCCGACGCTTCAACCTGGGGCCTCGGTGCCCCAAGAGTGGCCCACTGTGCTTTCGTTCTTTTCAGGGTGCGGCGGCATGGACCTGGGCTTTCTCGGAGGGTTCAAGTTCCTTGGGCAACTCTATGAGGCTTTACCCCTTAGAATCGTGCATGCTTACGACAATAACGAGAAGGCTGTTGAGACGTACAAGTTGAACATTGCGGACGACGCTTCGGTCGTTGATCTTTCGACCGCAGATTTGACAGCGTTCCCGGCTGTTGACATCTTGTGCGGCGGCTTCCCTTGTCAAGATTTCTCTTCTTGCGGCCACAAACTCGGACTCAAGGGACATCGGGGTGAACTGTACACCGTGATGAGAGACTACATGCGAATCCATCAACCGAAGATCGTTGTTGGTGAGAATGTTCCGCATCTTGAAAGAATGCACGGTGGAGAAGTTCTTCGCAAAATTCAATCAGAGCTTGAAGAAGTCGGTTATCGCTTCAAATTATGGAGAATGTGTTGTCCTGATTATGGCCTTCCACAGAGTCGGACGAGGTTGTTCTTTGTCGGCGTGAGGAATGACCTTCCGGGGTTCCCAGAAATGCCCACTATTACGCAAATTCTTGGGCGAGTCACGATTGACGATGCAATTAACGACTTGGTGCGAGTTGAAGATGAGTCTGTGCCCAACCAAAGTCAGTATTTTGTAGCAACCAAGGCGACCGCAGGGGCAGGGCAAGGTGATCAGAAGAGCGAAGCAGGACAACTCGCATACACCGTCCGTGCAAACTCAAAAGCTCGGGTTCATTTCCATTACTCCCTTGACCGGAGGCTGACCGTGCGTGAGTCGGCTCGACTGCAATCTTTCCCGGATGAGTTTGTCTTCCCTCATGCAACAAGTGCAAACATCATGGAGATTGGAAATGCTGTTCCACCGATCATCGGCCATCACGTTGCGAAGGCCATAACGGACTATTTTCACCAGAAGTTAACCGTGGTGCGGCCAATCAAATCCCAAACTTCCCTGGTTGGAGCGGCAGAAAGATGACCGACCAACGCTATCTGGACATCTTTATGGAGCCGCTGCGAGTCTGTCGAGCTTACAAGCCGAAGTTCGGCACTTCGGATGAAGATACTACGCTGGATGACTTCAGACGCCTCTATGGGGCAGACCCCATAAGCGTTTACTTAAGGATTGTGTTTTTTAAGCCACCGCGCTATGCTGTTTGCATATGAAACAACCATCCTCGGTACTTACGGAATTGGACGACTGGAGCATCCTGTCTTCGTTCTTGCCGGAGGGTTGGCGTCAA
>CAIRSA010000561.1 GCA_903881085.1 uncultured Acidobacteriia bacterium | reverse complement strand
GCAATCTGCGGCCGATTGGCAATCGGCTTTCCGTGGCCCACCGCAAGAGGCCGATTGCCAATCGGCCGCAGGATGCCATCCTGCCCCACATAGGAGTGCCCAATGTCCCGTCTTCTTCTTGCCTTCCTGGCGATCTCGGCCTCCGCCGAAACGAATTACCTTCAACCTCCTAAGGAAATCCTCGATGTGCTGCGGGCCCCGCTGACGCCCACCGCAAGCCTTAGCCCCAATCATTCGCAACTGTTGCTGCTCGATAACGAACGCTATCCGCCCATCGCAGAAGTCTCGCAACCCGTTCTGCGCCTGGCAGGCATACGCATGAATCCGCGCACTAACGGACCGCACTTGCCGCTCATCAGCCACACCGGCATGACCATGGTCAACCTTGCCTCCGCCGCACAGAAGCAACTCGCACTCCCCGCCGGCGTCCACTTCGGGGCACCGCGCTGGAGCGGCGATGGCAAGCACTTCGCATTCACCGCGACGTTCGATAACCGCGTGGAACTCTGGGTCTCAGACACGGTCACTGCGCATCGCCTCATCAGCCACCCCATCAACGCCGCCTACATGGAAGTCTTCCATTGGATGCCCGATAATCGCAACATCATCGCCAAGCTGGTTCCCACCGGCCGCACCGCGCCGCCGGCGAAAAGCAATACACCTACCGGCCCCAACATCCAGGAATCCGAAGGCAAAGCCGGCCCCGTGCGCACTTACCAGGATCTTCTGGCGAACCCCACCGACGAAGACCTCTTCGATTACTACGCCACCGCGCAACTGGCATTGATCGACACCGCGAGCGGCAAAACTAGCAACCTCGGCAGACCCGCTGTCTATGCGGGTTTCGAACCCTCGCCCGATGGCCAGCACCTGCTCATCACCCGCATCCACCGGCCCTATTCCTACGTCCTGCCGCATACCGATTTTCCACGCGATGTAGAGATCTGGGATCTTGGCGGAAAGCTCATCAAACAGCTCGCCAGCCTGCCGCTGGCCGAGCGAATCCAAATTGAGGGCGTCCGCCCCGGCCCGCGCCAAACGCGTTGGAAGCCCAATGAACCGGCCACCATCATCTACGTCGTCGCACTCGATGGCGGCAATCCGAACGAAAAGGTCCCGCATCGCGACCGCATCGTAACGTTGAAACCTCCATATAACACCGAGCCCGCCGAACTGTTGAAGTTGCAGCACCGCCTGTTCGGCATGCGCGGCGGCGGCATGGACTTCCTGGAAGACGGCAGCTTCTTCGTGCGCGACTATGAACGCAACAAGAAGTGGGTCCGCACCTTCTACGTCAATGCCAAAGGCGCAGCCAAAGAGATCGAAGGCCGCAATGCGCAGGACCGCTACAAAGACCCCGGCACAATACTCGAAGAGCTCGACCCGCACGGCGAACGCATCGTCCGCCGCGATGGCGACTTCATCTACTACAGCGGCCTCGGCTCTTCTCCGACCGGCGATCATCCGTTTCTCGACCGCGTCGACCTCAAGACGATGAAGCGTGAGCGGCTATTCCAAAGCGATAACGATAGCTACGAAACCGTAGCCGGCGTTATCTCCAACGACGGCCGCCGCATCCTTACGCGTCACGAATCGCCGTCCTCGCCGCCAAATTATTTCATCCGCGAAGGTGCAACGAAGATCGAACTCACGCACTTCGCCGACCCAGCCCCGCAACTGCGCTCCATCACCAAACAACTGGTAACCTACAAGCGCGCCGATGGCGTGCCGCTCAGTTTCACGCTATACCTGCCGCCCGGCTACAAGCAGGGCACGCGCCTGCCCACCGTGGTGTGGGCGTATCCGCGTGAATTCAACGACCCCGAAACCGCAGGCCAGGTGGGCGGCTCCACGCAGCGCTTCACCACGCTCACTGGCCCGTCGCATCTGTTCTTCCTGCTGCGCGGCTACGCAATTCTCGATGACGCGGCGCTGCCCGTGGTCGGCGATCCGCTCACGGTCAACGACACGTACATCGATCAGATCGTCGCCGGCGCCAAGGCCGCTATCGACAAGGCAACTGAAATGGGCGTTACGGATCCTGCCCGCGTCGGCGTCGGCGGCCACAGCTACGGCGCCTTCATGACCGCGAATCTATTGGCGCACAGCAAACTGTTCAAGGCAGGCATCGCCCGCAGCGGCGCCTACAATCGAACGCTCACGCCCTTCGGCTTCCAGAGCGAACGGCGCACCATTTGGGAAGCGCCCGATGTTTATCTGAAGATGTCGCCCTTCATGAACGCCGATAAAATCAAGCAGCCCATTCTGTTGATCCACGGCGAAGCGGACGACAATACCGGCACGTTCCCCATTCAATCCGATCGCTTCTACCAGGCCATTCGCGGTAATGGTGGAACGGTTCGTTTAGTATTCCTGCCCAATGAAGCGCACGCCTACAAAGCGCGCGAATCGATTGAACACACGCTGGCCGAAATGATCAACTGGTTCGACAAATATTTGAAGTGAACTTCCCCATCTACGAAACCGAAGCCCGCGGAATCCTCAGCAAAACCACTGGATTCATCCAAGCCGCGGGCTTCACTCATTCGCTGACACCAGCCCGCAACTGCACCTTCGGATGCAGCTACTGCTACGTGCCGACGATGGGAATCTACGGCGGCCTCAAGCCCGATGACGTGAAGAAATGGGGCCAATTCACAACATACAAATCAAACGCCGCGGCGCTGCTGGCCAAAGCATTGAAGCCCGATCAGCGCATTTACTGCTCGCCCGTCGTCGATCCCTATCAGCCCACCGAAGAGCAGCAGCAGATGATGCCGCGCATTCTCGACGCCCTCATTCGCAAGCCACCGCGCGTGTTCACCATCCAAACCCGCGGCACGCTTATTCTACGCGACATCGACCCAATCCGAGAGCTGGCCACGCGCACGCGGGTCAACGTGAGTTTCTCAGTCACCACGGATGACAACGAAATCATCCGCGTCTATGAAAACCGCTGTGCAAAATTCGAGGAGCGCCTCAGCGTGCTGGAAGCGCTTACCGCCGCCGGCATCAACACCTTCGCGACGATAGCTCCGATGCTGCCCTGCAACCCGCGGCGCCTTGTCGAAGGTGTGGTAAAGGTTACCACCGGCCCCATCATCTGCGACCCGTTCCACGTCCGCGAAACCAAGTCCAACGGAGCCACTACCCGCGATGCCGCGCGCGCCATCGCCAATCACCACGGCCACCAGCAATGGTTTGAACCAGCCTTCCACCAGCGCATTATCGATGAAATGAAATCGATAGCTCCCCGCCCGTTCGAGGTAGGCCCGAAGGCCTTCGCCTGGCTTGCCATCTGATGTTTTCTTGGTGCCCTTTCCTTCTCTACTCAGACATCCTGACCTAGAAGGAAAATAGCATGAGCCAAAACCGTCGCGGTAGGGATGGCTGTTACCAGCCACCCCCCGCACAGACCCGTGCTTGCGGGAACGACCGCACACGGTTCTTACCTTGGATGTGCCGCATGGCTGGCGTCAAACCGAGCATCTGGAAATAAGTGTTTAAGTTTCGGGTATGGTAGCCAGTGATCGAATACGGGACCCAACTTTTCCCAAGTAGGCCGTATTTGGCTGCGTTGAGACAGCGCGCGAAACCAGTGACGTACTACCCGTGTCCGAACATTCTTCAGCACCGCGGTGTTGCCTGGAACAGCAAAGTATTGGTAATAACCTGTCAGTACACTCTTTAGCCATTTTCCGGTCTCATCAATCGGGTCATGCATCCTCCAGCGGAGTTCCTGCTTAATTTCCAGCAGTTTCTTCCGCCGACGGTCGCCATCCGTGATGCGCCGGACTTCAAATCGCCCCAGACTATTCGTGGCACAGATGTGCTGAAAGCCTAGAAAAGTATTAGAATTTGGACAGGCGCATCGCCTGTCCTGCCCATGGTCAGCGGACCACTACTTTGGTCAGGCCTGCATTACCCGCCGCATCATAGGCGCGAACCACAATCAGATGTTCGCCGGCGGGCAACGGATCGATGCGCACCTGCAAGGTTTCGCGCAACGAATCGATCAAGCCGTCGGCTGCTTCGATCGGCGTCCACGGACCCGCATCGAGCGAATACTCCGCACGGCGCAGCGGACTGGTGGCGTCCACAGCTTCGACATCCAATTCCAGCGACGTAACATTGCGGCGCGGCTCGCCGGCCGTCAGCAACGGAGGCGTGTTGTCGATCAGAACAGGTATGCCGATCAACTCGCCGGTACGCGCAGTAGACGGCGGATTCACCAGGCGGTCACTGGCCACAACGCGGAAGTAGTAGCGGCCGTCGGCCAGCACATCGCCATCCAGCACCACGATATTTTCCTGCAGATTGGCCTTCAGCAACTTCCATTCACGCTCGCCTTCGCCGCGAAAATAGACGCTGAAGACGAGTTTGTCGCCATCGGGATCTTCTGCCTGCCACGACACGGACAGTTGCTGCGAAGTAGCGCGGTTCAAGGTCTGCGAGGGAGTACCGGCGGACGTAGCCGGGCCGGCGTCGCCTGTATCGGTGACGGTGATGCTGTAAGCAGCCTGCGACGGCGCTTGCGGCGCGGCGGTCTTCGATTGCGAAGTGGCGACGGCCTGCGACAACACCGTGATCGACTTCACGACGGGTGGCGTGTTCTGCGGCAGATACGCAATGTTCACGTTATCGACGATGGGCGACGTGCCGCTCCCGCCCGTGAATTCGGCCTTCCATTGAATGTAGCGGGCGTTCGGACTCGACACATTTCCGTTCGCCGGCGCAGACCAGTCGCTCCAGGTTTTATCCGGCCGGGCGGAGTTTCCACTGCGCGTGCGGAACGAAACCGAACAACCAGTGCAGGTGTCCACGCGGGCCTGCAACCGGCCCCAGCGGGCGACGCTGTTGGAATCATGCACCGGCGCTTCGTAGGATCCGCTGGTTGAGAATCCATCGCCGAGACGGTACAGCTTGCCGAGGTTCGAAGTGGCGGCAATCACGGACGTGCCATCGCGCAGCAGGCGAACGGCCTCACCTTCGTTGGTCTGGGCCAGCAAGGTCACCTTGCGGTCAGCAGACAGCCGGTAAATGCGGCCTTGCGTATCGGTAGAGAATACGACGTAATCACCCACGTTGAGAATATCGTAGGCGTTCTCTTCCTTCGAACTCCACAGCGTCTCCACTGTGTTGTCCGGGTGGATGCGATAGATGGCCGACTTCTCGACGCCCGAAACATCCAGCGCGGGCGAGATCTGCGCCGTCACCTGAGCCACCGGCTGGGCGGGCTTGTTCGTGTCGGCCTTCGGCTTTACTTCGAGCCCGGCCTGGGCGGAATCTTCGGTAACAGTAATAGTGGTAGTGGTGGTAGGAACCTGTATGCCGCCAGGCGAGGCAGAGACTGGCGTGGTCCATCCGCTGCCGCGGTTGGCCAGCGATCCACCCAAGGCCACGGCGTAGATGGAGCCATCGGCGGTGGATGTCATGGAGCGAATCTCAGGCAAACTGGAATCGTAAAGAACAAACGCCTTATCTTTTTCAATAATGCGATATAGGATTCCATTCGGCTCGGTGCCTGCAAGCAACCGGCCTTGCGTGTCGAAAGCCAGACTGACGACATGGGCCTGACCTGTTTCGTAGAACACTTCCCCTTTGCCGGCCGCGGTGATGCGCAGAACTTTGCCGCCCTCCACGCCGGCATACAGCGTGCCCTTCGAATCGAATTGAAGCGCCCAGATATACTTGGCCTTCGGATCGAAGTATTCCGTAGCTTTGCCGTTTTCAATACGGAAGATCTTGCCGTCTGGCGATGTGCCTGCGTACAACACGCCGGAAGCATCCACGGCGAGTGCAAAAATCTCCGGCTGGGGAGACGACCAATACACGCTGCTCTTGGCGCCTGACTCCACCAGGTAGACCTTGCCGCGATGGCCGGTGGCCGCATAGAACGAACTGCCAGGGCCACGCACAACGCTCCACACCGCGGGCTGGTCTGACGCAAACAGAGTGTCCAGCTTGGGCGCCAGCATCAGCCGCCCATCACGCGAAAGGGACAGGCCCTGGAATTTCCCGCGCAAAAAGTCGGAGTAGGTGTTCATCTCCCAGGCTGTTGTGCTCGCTCCAAAGGAGCAGACAGCGGCAAAAAATACAAATGCACACTTCATTCTTTGATTTCCACCTGGGCTGTACGGGAGCCCGTAACGATGGCCTCTCCGAGCGGTATCTCTATCTCAGCAAGCTTCGTGGTTCGCGCCATCAGCGGCCCGCCCAAAGCTCCGGGCGTGCGCGCGAAAATGAGCGCCATGCTTGCCGGGGGCGCGGGAAGGTCCTCACCTTGGGTCTGAAAGCCAGGGTCGGCCCGCCACACCCGGACCCAAGCCGACGAATTGCCGCGCATGCCATTTAGAAACGCGGCAACCTGCGCTGGAGTCCGTCCATTTGCCGTCTGCCATAACTTGTACTCCGTAACATTCGTAGAAGGACCATCGGAGACACTGAAATACAAGGGCCCACTGGGCATGCCATTGGGAACGGCAAATTGCACGCGGCGCACCATTTCCGTGCCGCCATCGCCGGCGAATGCCACCAGCATCTCAGCCGTCTCGCCGGGCCGCACATTGGTCCGCACCGGATGCAGCCTTTCCACCTGCCATTGGGTTTTGCTCTGGGTGCTTTCCACCCGCAGATCGATGGAGCGGATGCGGTCGAACGCCGGTCCGCTTTGCATAGCGAATGAGAGCGGAGTTGCCGCCGCCAGAGACGCGGCCACTGGTGCGCCGAAATCGCCGGCAAAGATGTTATCGATGCGCAGCGGCGGAGCGCCGGAAGCGAATTGGATCTCGCCGCGCAGACGGAAGCTGGAGATACCGATCATGCGTTCTGTGCCGTCGATCGCCGAATAGAGAGCCATCTGGAGCAGGAAGGGCGACAGGAAGCGGTCATTCACCATCTCCATCTTATAGCTGGACTGCCGTTGTCCTTTCACTGCGATGCTGACCGGCACAAGCACGGCCTTGCGGCCGAGTTCGCCTGCCACTGCCGAGCTTCTATCCTGCGTAATCACGCCTAATTGCTCAAAGGAGGAAGAAATCTTAAAAGAAGTGTTCACATTTGCTAACAACGTGATCACTTCCGCGCGCGCAAACGGCATCTCTGTTTCGCCTATAGCAAGGAACCGATGGCCGAAGGCATAAATCCGATTTCCCAGAATGTGCGTTACAGTACCATCGGCCCCCACATTCAGGTCGCCCGAGACCAGTTGTACGCTGATCATCGACCCCGGTTCAATCGGCTTCCCCGCAGTAGCCGCGCCGCCCCGCCCACCTCCGCTTACGCCCTGCCGAGGCTCCAGGCCGAGCGCCCGCAACTGCGGTTCGAAGTGCTCAAGCGTTGCCCGCGTGAAGCCGTTGAAGGAGACAGGAGTGGCGATATCGATTAGCTTGGAATCACCAAACGATGCAGACGGGGCCACGGCCTGCGCACGGCGCTGCGGGGCTTCCACCTGCAGCATGTCTTCAATCGGGCGAATACCCGCAATTGGTTCTTTTGCAAACGGAAAAGCCATCGCCACTGCGCCAATCAGGCGTCCGCCGATGTAGACAGGGCTGCCGCTCATGCCTTGCATCACACCGGTGGTGGCCAGCGGCCCGCCGGAGAGCCTTGCCAGAATCAGCGACTGGCGCGGGCCCAGATTGTCGAGGATGCCGAGCACCTCGACGTCAAAACTCTGCACATCGCTACCGGAAAAAACTGTTCGTCCGGTGCCGCGCATACCTTTGCGAACTTCGCTCAGCGGCATGACTCCGGTCTGGCCGTATGCCTGAAACATGAGGCAAAGACAGCCAAGTACGAACCTCAGCTTTCCCCATACCGCTTCACAACCGTATATTTTGCGCGTTAAATCGGCCACAGATCCTATTCTATCTCGATCCAAGGCACAAAATAGGCTATTGTTATCAGATGCGAAGCTATGGTTTACTTGATAATATGGCCTCCTCAGCGGACCAACTAGTAGACGATCAGCTTGCCCCGCAGCCAACCGGGAAACCCATTCCATGGATCGCTTTTGCATGGTGTGCTGTGTTATTAATCCTGTGTTACCTGCCCACGTTGATCCCATTAGTCAAGCAGTGGTCCAACGATGAGGATATGGGTCACGGGTTCTTTGTGCCCGTCATCGCGCTTTATATAGCCTACCTGCGGAGGGATCTATTATTCGCGGAAGCAGCCCGGCCCAACTACCTCGGGTTGGCGATAATGACCTATTCGGCCATCCAGTGGTACATCGGTTCGCTTGGTGCGGAGCTCTTTCTTCAGCGGACCGCTTTCGTGTTTTCTATCTATGGCGCCGTGCTACTGGTGGGTGGCTTCCGTGCGATTCGGATCTTAATCCTACCGCTATTCATGCTGCTTTTCATGATCCCAATTCCGGCAATTGTTTACAGCGCTATCACGTTCCCCCTGCAGATTTTTGCCAGCCGCGTGGCGGAATTTATGCTTGGTGTGATTGGAATACCGGTGCTGCGCGAGGGCAACATTCTGGAACTGGCAAGCCAGAAACTGTCGGTAGTCGAAGCCTGTAGCGGCATCCGCTCCCTGCTTACCTTGACGTTTCTATCCTTGGTATACGCTTTCTTTTTCGATCCTAAACCGTGGATGCGTCCCGTCTTGCTGGTTGCCACCATTCCAATTGCAATCATTGCCAACGCCGGACGAGTTACCATCACGGGCCTGCTTAGCGAGTTCAACCCTGAGCTGGCAAGAGGCCTATTCCATGAGATGGAGGGGTGGGTCATTTTTATGATTGCGCTGCTCATTCTGGTGCTCACACACCAGGTTATCGACAAGACTTATAAGCTGGTCACAAGAAGAGGTTCCACCGCCCAATGAGTTTCCTTAAGAATAGGGTCTTACTGCTTTTGACCGCATTCCTGCTTGTCCAGACGGCTGCGTACTACGCAATTGCCAACCGCACGGAGATGAAGCCGGTCATTCGCCCACTGACGAGTTTCGCCAACAGCGTTGATGACTGGAGCATGGTCCAGGAAATCCCCATGGAAAAGGAAACGCAGGATGTGCTGAAGGCCGACGACACGCTGACGCGTATCTATGCCAAGCCTGACGGCGCAAATGCGAGCCTTTTCGTAGCATTCTTTCGCTCGCAGCGCTCCGGTGTAGCCCCACACTCACCCAAGAACTGCCTCCCCGGAAACGGCTGGGTTGTGTTCCGCGATGGCAAGAAAATGCTCGACGTTCCGGGCCGCGCAAATCCGATGGAAGTGAATATCTATACTATCCAAAAGGGTGATAGCAAGAGCGTGGTTATTTACTGGTACCAATCACGCGACCGCATCGTAGCGAGCGAATATAAGGCTAAATTCTTCGTGGTTGCCGATGCCATCCGCTACAACCGCACAGACACGTCGCTGGTTCGGGTGATGGTGCCTTACTCCGGAGAAGGGGAAGCGGCCGCTACCAGGACAGCGGAAGATTTCGTGCGGAAGCTATACACTCCGCTGGCGGGTTCGCTACCGTCTTAGGCACCGCGCGGGTCCACGTGGCAGAAGGTGTTGGTAATTACAGTCTGGAAAGGCGGATCGCCTGTCGTACCCACGGAAGCGCTGTGTTTTCAAGGGTTGGCCAAGCGATCCGCCTGTCCAATTCGCGGTCAAACCGATTCCTTCACACGCGTTGAGGGCGCGGTGCCTTAGCCGCTAATTCCCGTGCATTCGCATCTCACGCCGCATGCGGCGTGTTACGCGTTGGCCGATCAGATCGGCGACTTTACCGAGCAACTCCGGGATGTCTTCAGGCTCAACAAGGACCTTGCGGGAGTTCTGACGGGTCACGGTTTGAGTTTCTGTTTGCTTGGTTGCGCCGGAGGCCAGGGTGCTTTCCAGGTGGGACGTAACCAGTGCGGTCGCAGGCTTGTATTCCATCATGCGTGCATGGGCCAGTACTTTCAGACCGGCCATCGGCGATTCCATCTGCAGATCGCTAAGCACAAGTTCATACTGCTGCTCGTCCAGCTTTCCAACCGCTTCCGCCGCCGACGCGGCAGAGTCCACATAATACCCTCCAGCCTTCAGGACTGTTTGCAGGGTTAAGCGGGATGTAGGGTCGTCGTCAACAAGTAGCACTCGCGCCAAACCTAAATAACCGGGTTTAGCGGCAAGTGAGCAATCCGTAATAGCCATCTCAAAAACAGTGTAAGGCAAAAGTGGGGATTTGTAGCCGCAATTTTTATCAATTTCTTGTGCCTACAATTGGGCAAACGCCGGTAGCCAGTATCGACTATCGATAAAACAAACCGCAAACTACTGATTCGAATAACGAAGGAGAAAGAATCAGGGAAGATCTGGGGTAAAAACCCGCTCGAAGATGCGATCCACATTTCGCAATTGCCGGTCCAAAGAGAAGCTCTCCGCAATCTGATCCGCCCCAACATGGGCGCGAATTTCCGGGTCTGCCTCAACCGCGGCACGGAAATCCCCCTCTTCTTCCCACGACTTCATGGCATGCCCTTGCACCACCTTGTACGCCCGCTCGCGCAGCATTCCGGCGGCGGAAACGTCGAGCAGAAGTTGGCCGGAAAAGATCAGGCCGCGGGTCATATTCAGGTTGCGCAGCATCCGATCCGCGTTTACGCGCATGCCATCCACCAGCCAGATGGTCTTGAACAACAGATAGTCCGTGAGGATGGTGGAATCGGGCAGGATCACCCGCTCGACCGACGAGTGCGAGATGTCGCGCTCGTGCCACAGCGCGATGTTCTCAAAAGCTGCCTGGAGGTTGCTGCGCACCACGCGTGCCAGGCCGCAGATCTGTTCGCAGGTCACCGGATTCCGTTTATGGGGCATGGCTGACGACCCCTTCTGCCCGGCGCCAAACGGCTCTTCCGCTTCGCGTACTTCCGTGCGTTGCAGGTGGCGGACTTCCAGGGCGATCTTTTCACAGGTCGCGGCGATCAGCGCCAGCGCGGAAATGTAGGCAGCGTGGGAATCGCGGCTTAAAACCTGCGACGAGATAGGCGCGGCCTTGATGCCCAGCCGCTCGCAGATCTTCTCTTCCGCTTCCGGCCCGATGTGGCCGAACGTGCCCACTGCTCCAGAGATCTTTCCGGCGCGCATGTCTTCTGCAGCCGCGTTGAAGCGAACCTGATTGCGGCGCAGTTCATCGAACCAGAGGGCGATCTTCAGGCCGAAGGTGATGGGTTCGGCGTGGATGCCATGCGTGCGGCCCATTTGCACTGTGTGCTTGAACTCATAAGCGCGCCGTTTCAGACACTCCATCAACTTTTCCACGCCTGCGGAAATGATCACCGAAGCCTGCTTCACCTGCAGCGCCTGGGCGGTGTCGACCACATCGTTCGAAGTAAGCCCGTAGTGCAGCCAGCGCGACGATTCGGCGGCTCCGGCGGCGGCCATCTTTTCCGAAACGGCGGTGGTGAAGGCGATCACGTCGTGCTTCACTTCACTTTCAATCTGTTGGATGCGCACAAGGTCGAAGGCGGCATGCTCGCGCAGCGCGGCAGCGGCCTCGGCCGGCACATCGCCCATCTCAGCCAGTGCATCGGAAGCAGCCAGTTCCACGGCCAGCCATTGGCGGTATTTGTTCTCTTCAGTCCAGATGTTGCCCATCTCCGGGCGGGTATAGCGTTGAATCATGGGGAACCTTCAGTTCAGCATGGAGGACGAGGGCAATGCAAGCTTCCGGCGAATTTAATAAGATCGGTACTGTCATGAAACCTGTCATCTTATTCCTGCTTTCCACCTGCATACTTTCCGCGGCCGATAAGTGGGTCGCAACCTGGTCGTTCGCGCCTGCCCCGCAGTTGGGGACAGACGCGCTGATGCGCTCGGCGAATCTGGTTTTCGACAACCAGACTTTCCGCCAGATCGTGCACACCTCCATCGGCGGAACTTCCATTCGAGTGCGCCTTTCCAATGTCTATGGCACGGGGGCCGCGGAGATCGGAGCTGCCCACATCGGCATGCGCTCCACAGGCTCCGATCTGGTGTTCGGTTCCGACCGCGAATTGTCGTTCAGCGGCCGCACGTCGGTGATCATTCCTCCGGGAGCAACCATCATCAGCGACCCCGTTCTTTACGAAACCCACCCGTCGATCGATCTGGCGGTCAGCCTTTATTTCCCCCATCCAACCACCGCTGCGGGCATCCACTATTCCGCGATGCAGACCAACTATATCGGCAAGGCCGACCAGAGCCCGGCGCAATTTTTCACCCGCACAACAACCATCGCGTCATGGGCCTTCGTGGCCGGTGTCGACGTGCTGACGGACGATAGTGCCTTCGCCATTGTGCCCTTTGGCGATTCGATCACTGACGGCGCAAATTCCACGTCTGACACGAATCAGCGCTGGCCTAACTTTCTTTCCAACCGCCTGATCGCCGCCGGCATGACCAACGCCGCCGTGATCGATTCCGGCATCGGCGGCAATCGCATCCTTCACGATGCGCCGACCAACATTCGTTTCGGGCTGAACGCGCTCTCACGCTTTGAACGCGATGTGATCGCCCAGCCGGGCGTAAAGTACGTGATCATGCTGGAAGGCATCAACGACCTGGGCCATCCCGGCACGACTACTGCGCCGATCTCGGAGACTGTCACTGGCGAGGACATTATCGCCGGCTTGAAACAGATGGCTGACCGCGCCCATGAAAAGGGCATCAAGGTCTTCGGCGCAACGCTCACGCCCTTCGGCGGATATACATCAGCCGGATACTATACCGAACAAAAGGAGACCTATCGCAAGGCGATCAACGACTGGATCCGCACCACCGATGCCTTCGACGGCTTCATCGATTTCGAAAAGGCCGTGCGCGACCCGGCCAATCCGAATCGAATTCTGCCGGCATACGACAGCGGCGATCATCTCCACCCCGGCAACGCAGGCTACAAGGCCATGGCCGACGCCATTGATCTCAGGCTGTTTCAATAGCTCGCGATTGCCGCAACGGGAGACGTTCCGGACCGGCGGGCCCATTGTTAAAAGCAGTCCGTCACCCAGTGTCCGTCACCGTTTCCCGCCGAAATCAGTTTTATCCTTGAAAAAGCCGTTGCCAATGCATTCCTGAGGATGGCCAGACTCCGCAAACTGGGGACGGACATGAATTTCCGGCGTTTTTGGCCGGAATTTCGCTGTCCGTCCCCTGTTTGCCCCGGCGATACAACCCGCAATACGAACTCACCCATTGGG
>CAIRSA010000560.1 GCA_903881085.1 uncultured Acidobacteriia bacterium | reverse complement strand
GCGTCTTTTGCCGGAAACATGCGGGCTGTCCCCAGTTTGCCCCACGAGATAACGGCCGCAATGCGAGTCACCCTGCAGGTGACGAGCACGTTGTATGCAACCGATTCTAAATGTTAGAGATAGCTTTTCCAGATGCGTTCAACTGCTCCTTCTCGGTTCAACACTATTGCAGGTCAGGCAACGCCGCAATGCGAGGGATTCAATCCGTTGGTTGCGCGGCGCGATGCAGCACTTCCGGCTTAGCGAAGGCATGCGCGCAGCGCGAGCAATACTCCGAAGTTTTGGAGTCCACCAGTTCCACCGAATGTGACGACGACATCACGCAACTGGCATCGTGGCAGTGTGCAAGTCCAACCATGTGGCCCCACTCGTGACGAAACTCGCGCTCGGCACGATCGAGCAGCAAATGCCGGTTGGCTGGCAGCCCATAGAACTCTTCGCGCAAGCGGTGAATCGAAAAAACTCCCGCCTGGCCTGGCATTTCCGCCTCGCCAAACACGTAGGTCAGTACAGGCAGAAACAGATCCACATCGGCTGCGCCGATCACCGGTTCGTGAAATTGAGACTTCAGCATCTCAATGAGCCGCGACGAATTGTATTGGCCGCGCTCCTCATTAAACGCGGGCCGCGGATCGATACAAACGGGCGCGATCCGGATGCCGGCGCGGAAGGCCAGCTCCTCTAAGACATCGCCCGGAAATCGCCCAATCGGAACCAGAATCATGCACGTGCGGCTTTCACGAATCCATATCGCCGAACCTTGTGATACAGCGTCACGCGGTCAATTCCCAGCGCCCGCGCGGCACGCGTCTGGTTCCAGTTCAAATCGGCGAGGACGCGCTCAATATGCTTCTTCTCCATCGATTCGATGCTCAGATCGCCGGTTTCGGGCGCCTCGGCTGGCAGCGAGATGTCGGCAACGCGGATCACCGGCTCGCGTCCAATCACCACGGCCCGCTCGAGCATGTTCTCCAGTTCGCGCACGTTCCCCGGCCAATGATACCCGTTCAATTTGTCTAGTGCTGCACGGTCAAATCCGGTGAACTTGCGGCTCATCTGTTGGCTGTATTTTTCCAGGAAGTGGGTTGCCAACAACGCCACGTCGCCGTTGCGGTCGCGCAACGCCGGCATGTGGATGGTGAACACGTTCAACCGGTAATACAGGTCGGCGCGGAACTGGCCTTCCTTGACCATCTCAGGCAGATCGCGATTGGTCGCCGCCACCACACGGAAGTCTACTTTGATGGTTTGGTTGCCGCCCACGCGGACAATCTCGCGCTCCTGCAAAACTCGCAACAGATCGGTCTGCGTCTTCAAGCTGATGTCGCCGATTTCATCCAGAAACACGGTGCCACCGGCGGCCGCTTCGAACTTGCCCTTTTTGCGGTACTGCGCGCCGGTGAATGCGCCCTTTTCATGGCCGAAGAGTTCGCTTTCCATCAACGATTCGGTCAGCGCGCCGCAGTGCACCGTTACCATTGGTTGAAATCGCCGCGCCCCGCGGCGGTGGATGGCGCGTGCCGCCAACTCTTTGCCGGTGCCGCTTTCGCCCAGCAAAAGCACAGTGGAATCCACGCCCGCCACGGTCTCGATCTGTTCGGCCACGCGGCGCATGGCGTCGCTCTGGCCAATCAGGTCGCTGACGAAGCCGCTCTCTTCCAGTTGATTGCGCAGCATACGGTTTTCGCGCTTCAGCTTGTTCTTTTCCATCGCGTTGCGCACAATAGCCGAAAGATCATCGGGGTCAAACGGCTTGGTGATGTAATCGAACGCACCGGCCTTCAATGCGCGCACTGCCGTGTCGACCGACGCGTAGCCGGTCATCACGATCACTTCGGTATCCAGCTGTTCCATCCTCAGCTTTTCCAGCAGTTCCAGGCCGTCCATGCCCGGCATGCGGATATCGGCGATCACCAAGTCGAACTCCCGCGCCGCCAGTTTGGAAAGCGCGCCAGGAGCGCTTTCGCTGGCCTCCACCTCATATCCATCTTCGGTGAACCAGTGCGTCAATGATTCCCGCACGACACTTTCGTCGTCAACGATGAGAATGGATTTCTTCTCTTCGGTCATTTGCTTGCTCCTGTCTCTGCTCCAGCGGCAGCAGAATGTGAAATTTCGTCAGGTCGCCCGTCTCCACCTGTATCTCTCCGCCGTGCTTCTGCACGATTCCATAGGCTACGGCGAGGCCCAGTCCGACGCCTGACGCGGCGGCTTTGGTGCTAAAAAAGGGTTCGAACAGATGCGGTAATACTTGGGCCGCGATAGGCGGGCCGTTGTTGATAACCGAGATGCGGGCCCGGGCTGCATCCACGGCAGCCTCGATCCACAACTTGCCACCGTGGCCCAAGGCATCCACCGCGTTCATGATGATGGCCACCAGCACCTGCTGAATTTGCATTGCGTCGCACACTACATCAGGCATCGGTTGCAGGTCTGTTTCCAGCGAGATGGCCTGCATGTCCAACTTATGCCGCGTCACCGCCAGCGTCCGTTCCACGATGGTTTCAACGCAGGCTGGGGCCATCTCTGTATTTTGTTTGCGCGCGAAGCTGAGCAGGCTGGTGACAATGTCGCCGCACCGCCGGCTCTCGTGCTGAATCGTCTGAATCCAATCGAGCGCAGGCTTGGGAGGAGCGAGTTTCTTTTCCAGCAGCCTCGCATAGGTCAGAATGCCGGCCAGCGGATTGTTGATCTCATGCGCGACGGCCGCAGCCAGTTGCCCCAGCGACGACAGTTTTTCCGAATGGATCAGTTTTTCGCGCGCCGCTTCCAGTTCGCGCGTCTTTGCCTGTATCCGCTGCTCCAGTGTGCGCTGTGCCGTATCGAGCGCACCGGCCATGTTGTTGAACGATGCCGCCAGTTCGCCCAGTTCGTCGCGCGAATGGAACTCCACCCGATGGCTCAGATCGCCTGCCGCCACCGCCCGCACGCCCATCGCCAACTGCTGCACCGGGCGGCTGATCAGTAGCAAGACCAGTGTTGCCGCGAGCCCCGTAAACAGCGCCGCGGAGACGATGACCTGCCCCTGCATCCGCCGCTCATGCGTGGCCAAAGTATTGTCCACTGCTTCGAGGGAGAGCACCACATCCAGCACGCCCAGCACTTTCTGCGATGCCGCATGCGCATGACAGGTGGCATTGGAGCAGGCGCGCTCATTTTCAATGGGGCGGATTACGCCGATTGCGCGCTGTTTGCCGGTGTGGTAGATGCGCGAACTGCGTGAGGTTTCGACGCGCTGGCCGACCTCCGCCGCATCGGTTGAATACTTCACCGCGCCGTCCTCGTCGAACACGCGCACTCGCAGCACGTCAGGTTGCGCGCCGATCGACCGGATCAGGCTGATCTGCCCCGCGCGGTCATTGGCCAGCATGGTTTCCCGCGTGGAGCGGAAGATCACATCGGCCATCCGTTCGGCGTTGACCACAGCGGTGCTTTCCAGATTCGCGCGCAGCAGACGCAGGTTCGCCGTGCCCAGCGCGAAAAAGATCGCGCCGAGCGCGGCGGTAAGACCGAGCATCAATTTTGCGCTCAGGCTACGCATTTGGTGTGGCCGCTACCCCATGACCATTCGTAAAGATCGGCAGGTAGCGGGTGGCCGTCCGGAAAAGCAACATCCCTATCGCTACGATCGACATCGTGATCGCAACCTCCATCCAACTGGGCGAGTAAGGAACGCCGGTAGGTTGCACCAGCGCCGTCATCGAAACGTTCAGGCGATTCACCAGAAAGCCTCCTACGACGGTTGTTCCACAGGCGAACAGGCCCTGCGGGTTAAGGCTCACATTGGTTGCAATCAACGTCAACGGAATAACAAACAGTGCGATTTCAAGCCAGAACATGCCGGCCGCACCGTTCATCACGAACGCATAGCCAAAAGAACCGCGAACAGCCAGATCGCTGAAGCGCAACAGGAGATTCAAGGCGAGGAAAATGGTCATCCCCTTGGCGATGCTGCGCAGCAGATCGAATTCCAGCTTGCGTCCGAAGGCTCGTGCGCTCATGCCGCTTTCGAAGATCACCATGGCCAGGCCCGCGGCGATCGCCGACAGCCAGAACAGCACCGGCAGCCAAGGTGAGTACCACAGCGGATGCATCTTCGAGGGCAGAATCAGGTAAAGGGTACCCAGTGACGACTGATGCAGCGTGGAAAGCAGGAAGCCCAGGCCCACCAACGGCACCGTGATGGTCTTCACCGTCTTCAGCGCTACGTTCCACTTCAGCCGCTCAAACAGAATCGGCGAAAACTCCAGCGCCAGTACCGTGGTGTAAAGCATGACGCACCACGCCACTTCAAACATTACGGAATGCGGGTTCCACATCACGATGGCGTGCCAGATATTCCATGGCCGCCCCAGATCGAACATCAGGCCGGCAACTACCAGAACGTAGCCTAAAAATGCGGTAAGAACAGTGGGCCGAACGATGGGGCGGAAGCGTTCGAGATGAAATATATAAACGGCCCCGGTGATCGCGAAGCCGCCTGCAGCCAGACCCACTCCGCACAGAATGTCAAAGCCGATCCAGATTCCCCATGGTGAGGCGTCGGTCAAATTGGTGGATGCGCCAAGTCCTTTCGTGAACCGGGTGAAGGCCGCAAACGCGCCTGCCGCCAGAATTGCAATAGTAATTACGCGCCAAAAGATCTGTTTCACGAGTGTCATGACTGCACCTCTACCTGCTCGGCCTTTGCAACCGCTTGCTTCCTTTTCGTCAGCCACCACAGCGCGCTGAGCGTTACACTGCCCGCGCCGACAATCGCCGGAATCTTTGACAGTACGCGGAAAGTCAGAATCGGCAGCGGATCGTTGGGCAGGTTCATGGGGAAGCCGAAGGACTCAAAGGGGACTGCGGAAAGGAACATGACGCTCGCTCCGCCCGCCTCGTTTTCGCCGTAGATGTGCTGCACATAGCTGGTGGGGTTTTGCGCCAGTCGTGCGCGAGCATCCTTCAACAGGTCGTCGCGTTCGCCGGCGATGGTTGCGCCAGTGGGGCAGGCTTCGGCGCAGGCGTTCGGCTTGCCCTGCTCCAGTCGCGTGACGCAGAAATTGCATTTGCGGACGCGAGGATTCAGACTGCTCCATTCATACCTTGGAATGCCGTGTGGGCAGGCCTGCATGCAGTAACGGCATCCCAGGCATTTATCGGCTTCGTAGGTAACCGCACCGGTTGCGGTTTTTTGCAATGCCCCAACCGGGCACACGGAAACACAGGCAGGTTCCTGGCAGTGCATGCAGAGACGGCGGTAGTTGACTTCCGTTCCGCCTACCGTCGCCTTCTTGACTACCGTGAACTGCCTGTCATTCAGATCGGGTGCGTCCGTTTCCGGGAGTCCGTTTTGTTCCCGGCAACCTGCAGCGCAGGCGCCGCACCCGATGCATTTCGTTGTATCAATAAGTAAACCGCGCATGGCAAACTCCTTACGACAGGAAGTACTGCCGCGTAATCGCGCACCACGTTTCGGGAGGCAATTCGCTGGCCAATCCAGGAGCAAGGCGTCCGCCGTCGGCCATGGTCGGCTGCATAGTTGGCGACAAAGTCTGTCTTAGGGTTGCCACGGACTCTTCCATCCACCGGCGGGCAAAGCTTCCGGTCAATAGATTGTGTAAGTTAACAGTGAAGTCAGGAGCGCGGAGTTCGAGCAGCCAGCCTTCGCCGTACGGATCGCTACTTAAGAGTTTCGGATCTGCAAGTGCTTTTTCGTTTACTGCGACTACTTCTCCATCCACCGGGCTGAGTAATGTGGCGCTACCTTTGGGTGTTGTAATCGACCACCCCTTCGCACCTTGACGCACCCAGCGGCCACGGAGAGCGGTTTCCACTTTGTCTGCCGGTCCGATGAGGCAAGCTGCGAATTCGTCGATTCCGACGCGGATGCGGCCGTCGCCTTCATCGCGTGCCCAGGTGTGACCAGGATGAAAGGCTACTTTTTCGGGGACTGCCACGCCTGCCACGACCGGCGAGGTAACGGGCCGGGCGATAGGCTTCGCGGCTTCTGCTTCAACTTGAAATTGGTACTTCTCGCGATGTAAAACCACGTCCACCGCGATGAAGAGAACGAACGTTGCAAGAACTAATAATGCGACCATGATAGGCCTCCTTTTCTCCCTTTGTATAAAGGCAGTTTGGGGGCCGAAACGGGGGCGAGTGTTGCGTTGTCTGTAAGTGGTTTTGGATTCAGTGAGTTGCGGTGTTGTGAAATTATGAGGCGGTTACGGCGTGGACGGCAGATTGTTGAGGGATGCAACGGTGGACTCGCTTGAAATCGAGGTAAGTCTAGGTAGTTGAATGGCTTGGATGCAAAGATGCGATTCACAACGTGCTATTGCGGAATTCTTACGGGGATTGGAGGCTTGCCAGCGCGGGTGGAATCTGCGATATTGCTGGCATGCGGTTCGTGTTCGCGGCAGTAAGGCTCATCGTCGCAATTTGTTTGGTCGCAATATGCTGCGCGGCATGTTCCGTGATTACTTTCCCCTTTCAGGTTCGACCAGCCTTTCAAGTAACGGTCAAACAGAGTCGAAACCCGGTTCAGGGACTGCACTTATTTTTAGACAGTGATCAGCCCGGCTGGAAGAGTGTTGGTGCGGACACCGATAAGAATGGCATCGCCTACTTTCATGGCATCCCACCGGGGAATTACAAAGTGCGCACGGATCCCGAAGCCGGCGCTCAGACCGATGCCTTGATTGAAGTATCCTCCAATGGACGTGAAGATTTTGTTTACCTGAATTGGCCCAGAATGCCAATCATTCCGGTCCAATCTTTGAAGGGAAGAATGCGCGGTCCTGACTTTGAGCCCGGGAAGTCTGAGGCACTTGCCGCTATCGACCTGATCAAAAGTGGCTCCTCCCGAGTTGTAAAGAGGGTGGTGACAGAATATGCGGGAGCATTCGATTTTGAAATAACTGAGCCTGGTCTGTACTTCTTAAGTCTAAAGCCATCTGGACTAGTAGAAATCTCCGGATCGATCGCCGTGGAGGTCGTGCGCAACGCGGTGGCCGATCATTTAGACATCGATATGGGATGGACGGATTGTGGGCTCTGGTACGTGGATCGGAGCCAACGGGAATTACGGCTGGATCGTCTCACCGGCCGGATCGCTGACTCTAATAGAGGGGCGATTTCGGATTCGGACATCTTTTTGTTGGAGTCCTCGGGAAAACTAGTTGAAAGAATCCATCCTGACAACGAAGGTAGTTTCTCCTCGCCGCGTTCGCTGAACGGGACATATCAATTGCTCGTAAGCCGCCCCGGCTTCACGCCTTTGCGTACAACCCTGCGCGCGGAAGCGGAACCCGGCACCACTCGCAATCAGTCGCTTGCTGTGAAACTTGGAGTGGGTGGGGCGTGCAGCGATGCCATAGTCGAGTAGTCCGCTCCCTACTTGGAAATAACGCTAGTCGCCGAGGTGTTTTCACAGACTACCTGGATTCCTGCCGCCGCACTCCCGCAAATAGCCGGCTTCCTATTGCCATCGGCGTAGCGAATCAGCAGTCGAGAACTGTCAAGCCAGCGCACCTCTGGTGAACTCGAACGCCGAACCTTGAAATCCCAAGACCCAACTCCGGAGAAAACCTCTTGTGCAATTGGCAGCCATGTTCGCCGCACGTAGACACTGCCATAATCATCCCCCAGCGCACCCTGCAGGCGGAATTGGACGAGTGCGACGTGGCCGCCATCGGGAGAGTATGCCGGCAATGCGCGCTTCGTGCAGCCCGCCTCACCAAGGCAGAGGCACAGAAACAGAAGGCATGCCGGAATCGCCAGAATCGTCGATGCCGATTTTGCCGTGATTCGTGTCCACCTCGTCATGATATCGCCACTGAACTTAAAACCGAGAAACGGTAGCCATACGAGAAACGAAACGACGATAAACCCCCAAAGATCGGAGATGTCCACTGACCCTGTCGAAATGGACAGCAAAAATTGCAGAACGCTTACAAGCACGAGAAAGGTCGCCAACCTCGTCGCGCAGTTCCGGAGCCAGTTGTTGCGAATGTGTGAAATGGGCTTGAGCAGCAGCCACACCATGGTCGGGAAAAGCGCGAAGAACAAAAATGGCTGGAGCTGTGAAAGAGTCAGAGCAGGGTTCCCTGTCCGGCAATTATACATCGTACGGGTCCAGTGTTGAAGCTGGATGATTTCGGCCAGCGACGCTCAGTCTGGAACATGCGGCACTACTGCATCCATGCGGCCCTGTGCTCGTTTCGCCTCGGGCGTTCTATTTGAAATTGGTACTTATCCCGATGCAAAATCACGTCCACCGCGATGAAGAGCACGAACGTTGCAAGAACCAGTAATGCGACCATGACAGGCCTCCTTTTCTCACTTTGTATAACGGCAGGTTAGGGGCCGAAATCGGCGCAAGTGTTGCGTTGCCTGTAAGCGGTCGTGGATTCATTGGGTTGCGGTGTTGCGAGATTCTTATGGCGGTGCCGTGACAACGAAGACTTGCTGCTGATTGCAACCGTGGGAAGCTTGGCCGACTTGGTAGGACTAGGCAAATACACGAGATGGGTGGCAGGCAGCAATTTGCAACGTGGTGCTGCGAAATGCACCTGTCTGAAGTTATCGTCCTGCTCATCTGTCAAAGCAGCTAAAAAGGGATGGTTATCCTTAATAGGTCATGAATGTGTCGCCCGAAAGAATCATGCGCCCAAGTTATCACGCCAACCCACGGAAATGATTGATCATGTTTGAGATCCTTTTGCGCAAGTGTGTATGGAGCGTAATTTTCAAATGCGAATTCACTTAAACAGAGTTGCCCTTGCCGGGCTCACTCTTCTCTCTTTCTTTGCGACCGCCCATGCGGGTTCGGTCGTATACACTTTGACCGGGACTGGGGCTGGCGGCTTCTTCAATGGCACAGCGTTCACCAACCAGAATTTCACCATTACGGGCACGGCGAATAACGCCACAGTTGCCACGCTCAGTGGATTTCCCGCAGTCCTATTGAACACGACGACGATTCAAATTGGGGCCAACCCACTCGCCACCGTGCTTGTGTCGCCCTATTACATCTTCAATTTGGGCGCATTTATGCCAAACCTTTTGGCCTTCTCGGATGCCACAACGAACATCGGGATCAACTCGTTCCAGGTCCTCTCCGGCGGGACGGCTTGGAATCTGACCAGCAATTTCGGGCCTGGCGTGAATAGCTTCTCAAACAGTTCGGGTACATCAACCAACCTGGGAGTGCTTAACATCAACTATTCCACCGCAACCTTCACGGCTGTCGCAGGCACGTCCTCGTCCACGCCTGAGCCGGGGAGCTTTGGGTTGGCTGCGTTCGCTGTTAGTGGGCTGCTTGCAGTCCGCTTGCGCCGGCGCAAGCTTGTTGTGCGAGAGTAACCGTCGTCCCGCCGTTTTCCACTGGGTGCCGATAATCTGGCCAAATCGGCGATAATTCAAAACATCGTGCTATGAGTTGTCTTCGAGGAACCGCGTTCTGACGCGCGACCCGGTGAGTGGACGTGTGCCTCTCATCGGGCCGCCAGTGCGCAGTTCCCGTTAATTCGCCAGCATGTGCACAATCCGCACGGCGCCCGACTTCACCCGCAGCACCAGTTCATGTTTGCCGGGCGCGAGATCCGCGTTCAGCACATACGTCCACGGAATGTGCAGCGTCGGGCTCCACTTGGTCGCCAGCGCCTTCTCAATAAACGCTGCCCCATCGATGCTGTACTCAATCACTCCTGCATCCGGCCCAGCCGCAACGAAGATCCCCACCGCCGTCCCCTCAAACTGGAACCGGCTCTCCGCGCCTGGCTTGTCGCCGATCAGCATCGGAACATGCACGAAGCCCTTGCGCGTCCCCACCTTGTCCTGCGGCGCCCAATCCTCGTCCACGCGCCAGCCATCGCCGCGTTGCACATCGTGCACGTCGACCAGCCGGCCGCGGAAGTAACTCTGATAATCGATCGGCGCGGGCAGGGAAGTGTTCATCGCCTCATCGAACAGCCGCATGATTGACCGCGCGTACACCGTATGGCCGAACGGCGAAGGATGCAGCCCGACAAAATCCTTGTCCCAGGTGAACTCGCCCGCATCGATGCGGTACGTGATCTCGCGCGCCAGATTGATCGACGGCAGATTGTAGTGCTGCGCCACGCGCTCGTGATCAGCAATCACCGACGGCGTCTTGCCTTCGCGATAGGTTGTCATCTTGCCCGGGTCCACAAAGTGCATCAGCACAATGTCGATCTGCGGGTTCATCAGTTTCGCATGCCGCACAATGCCTTCCATGCCGCGGATCGCGCTGGCACCCTCGAAACTGTTGGTGTCATCATTCACCGCCGCCTCTTCAAATAGCAGGTCCACCGGACCGCGCCCGAACACATCGCGCAGCACGCGGAACGCGCCCGGCGTTGACCCGGTGGATGAGATGCCCGCGTTGACGCAATCGAACTTCGTTTTGGGAAACAGCTTGCCGAGGTTCGCACAGGTCAGGTCGCGCCAGCCTTTGCCTTCGGTGATGGATCCGCCCAGAAACACCACGCGCGCCTCGCCGCCCTGTTGGAATTTCTTCAATGCATGCGGCACGCCGCCGCGCAGTTCGAAGAAGTCGCGCTGCGTGCCGGCGCGCGATTCCATGCCCGGCGTGTGACGCAGAATGAAATTGGCCGGCATATTCCAATCGTCAAGCAGATAGTGATGGCCGTTCAAGCCATCGGGCAGGCGCTGATTCCGATGCACCGTGATCGGGCCGCCCAACGCCTTGTAGCGCGCCGCGAACACGTCGGTGTTTTCGGCCGCGGGTACGATCTCATCGCGGTCGCTCACAATGTGCAGCGCGGGAATCTTTTGGCGCGCGATGGGCTCCAGCACATCCACCGGGTTGCCCTTGAAGTCGAGCATCTGCTGCTCCGTGACGCCGTAGGCCGCCAGCGCCTGTTTCCAATCGTTGGCGCTGCCTTTGCCCTTGCCGCGGCCGCCGGGCCAACTCTTCATGTCGAGAACAGGCGAGTCGCAATAGATGGCGTTCACTTTGTCCAAATTCTTCAGCGTCCAATTGTAGACGAACAGCCCGCCGCGGCTCACGCCTTCCAGCGAGACCTTTGGCGACAGGCCGAACTCCTTGATGACGTGCGCGTAGAATCTGTCCATTTCGGACACCATCTTCGGACTGCCCATGTCGTTCGGCAGATTGATGAACGCCACGTGGAAGCCTTTTTCCAGTAGGCCGATGGCTGGTTCAGGATGATAGTCGGGAAATTTCGCCTGCCAGTACCACGGCTTGCCGGGCGCGGCGAGCTTCGGTGCCACCACGTAACACTGGCGGCCTTCCACCGTGAATTCGGTCTTTTGATAGCCGTTCCAATCGGCGGCGCTGAGGGTAGAAAAGGTCAACAGGAATAGTCCGGCGGTTCTGGTCACAAGAAAAGTATACTCGACTGCCGCGAATTGATCCGATCTGCCCGCGGATTTCGCATTACATAGTGAGGGTTGTCATATGTGGAAACTGATTCTATCTCTGAACCTGGCGGGCAGTCTGCTGGCCGCCGGAAGTGCATCCGGAAAGTTGATTGTCAACGGTAAGACGCGTGAGTTGAAAGCCGTGCGTGCCGTAAAGGTAGTTGAAGATAGCGAGGAACTGGTCCGCGTCTTTGTCAGCGACGTGCCTGTTCCCGCCAGCGCCCTGTTCCGTGAAATGGACTTGTTTGCGCTCGACCGCGAAGGCGAGGTGCACGGCGTTCTCATCGACTTCCGCCCCAGCGGCGTTGTGCTAAGGTTGCGCACCAAAGACTATGAGGGCAGCTTCTCTCGTAGCCAATCTCCGAATCCGTTCGCCGTGAAGGTTGCCGGTTCGAGAGTCTCTGGCGAGGTGAGCGACAAGCAAGCTGCCGATTCCAGCAGCGGCCTGACTTACGACATCGCGATGAAGTTTTCCGCTGACATTGAAACGAAGGCTCCGGAACTGCCGCCAGCCCCGGCCGATGCCAAGGCCGCCGCTATCAACCCCGCAGCGATCACTTATCTCGATTTCATGGATGCGCTGGCTAAGGGCGACCGCGCCCGCATCCGCACTCACGCTCCGGCCGAAGCACGCGCGCAGATCGATTCGCCCGATTTCGTGGAGATGTTGAAAATGATGCAGGCTATGCAGGAACGCGAGATCCGGGTGGTCAAGGCGCAGACGACCGAAAATGAAACCAAACTCTGGGTGACCGGCAAATCGGCGGAGGGGAAACCGCGCAAGGGCGAAGTGATCATGAAGCTGCAGGACGCACGTTGGATCATGCGTAGCGAAAGTTGGCGCGATTAGTTTGCGCGCCGGCTGCTGGCTGGCGAAAGGATTTCGATCGTCGGGAAGTAAATCCGGTAGATGGAATCGTCGCGCGTGAGCAGCGCCAATCGCTCAACGGCAGCATGTGCGCCGATATAGAAATCCGGCAGTGGCGTGGTTTTCGATCCCCCGCGGCGGCGATACGCAAGATAGCACTTGCCCGCGAGAAATCCTCCTTCCCAAGGAAGTGGCTCGCGGATGTAAGCCGCTGGCGGAATCTTCGCGTTCAGTTTTTCGACGGTGGAAAATCCGACCGACACCTCTGCGTAAATGATCGGATTGATGATTAAATCGGAATGCTCAGCGACTTGGATTAGGGCGTTGGAAGACCATTCTCCCCATTCGGGATTCGCGTTTGAAACGTCAATCAACACGTTGCTATCCACCAGCACGCCGCGGCATTCCCTCAAGCGTGCGGCGAGATTGTCGAAGAGGGATTTCACTTCTGCCGCCTTCGGGGCATGGGGCGTCCTCTAGTCAACATCATTATCTCGTCCGTTGTCATGCCAGTGTCCGACGACCCACGAAGCAGTTCAACCAGCATGCGGCCGCGCGAACCCGTCTGGCTGGGCGCAGAGGCTTTCCGGATAACAGCGTGGTCGCCAGCCATTTCAAACTCTACTTGAGTGTGTGGCAGCAGCCCCAGCTTTGTTCGAATCTCCAGCGGAATTGTTACCTGACCTTTGCTTGTAATTTGCACGGTATTACTCCTACTGGTAAGTGTAATACCAGAGCAAGGGCCAAGTCTACGCCCCCGCGGCTCACGGCTGTATGGACCAGCTGCGGCTTCCGCGCCGTACCTGAATGGCACCGTTCGCCGTCATCTCAACCGTGATGTCATCGAAACTCAGATGGTTCGGTTGGAGCGCAACATTCGTGGCTGGCACCGCGCCATCGCGAAACACCCGCATCACCGTGATGGTCTGCGTGCGCAGCACCGGCTCGTCGATTGAAGCCTCCACATGCCACTGCGGCGGAGGTTCCGCGCCCTTGGTGTCGGCAAGGTATTTGTGATTCGTTTCAGGCGAATATCCGGTCCATTGCCGGATCTTTAGAGGCCGACGCGAAACGTAATCGACCGCTACCCCTGCCTTGCCACGATTCAGCACCAGTCGCTGATCCTTGAGCGAGAACTCCTGCTGGCCATGCAGCATGAATTGAAACGTAGAGGGCTTGGGTGCCTCCAAGTCGTCGGCCATCACAACCACATCCGGCTTGATGAAGATCATGTGCCGCCGAGCCTTCGTGAGCCGCCCTTCGTAGGCGTCGGTGGCATCGCCCAGCAGATAATCCATCCCATCCTGAAACTCCGCCTTCAAGATCTTTCCGCCCAAATCCGCGGAGTGTTTCTTCTGCCCTTTGCCATCCACCAGTACGGCATTCTGCGCTTTCGTTTCCCACACCCAGTCCTTGTGGAACGGGCTTCCATAGATGTCTCGATACACGTTATTCACCAGCAGCGGCATGCCGTAAGCTGTCAGTGTGAACGAATTGTGCGGATCGTGGCCGTGGCTCCAGCGGCCCATCTGCGAGGCTTTGAATTTCACCTGCACATTTTCCGCCGCGCTCAGCAGCGTCGTATTCAACACTGCCACGCCGATGCCGGCGAAGAGTTTTGACAAGGGCAAATCGGTCGGAGGCTTCGCTGCCACCTCCGGTTTCGACGCCCAGAGAAAATCCAATACCGGCTCGCCGGTGCCTGCGGGAACCTTCCACGTATCGGCCCACCATCTCCAATATTGGTTGCCGGTGAGGCCAATGTAGAAATTCATGAACGACCATCCCGTTGGCGAGATGCGATACGACAGATCGCCCATTCCCAGATCCGGCGAGCCAGGCGGTGCGGCATACATCGCATAGTCGCCAAAGTGCGTAAAGAAGGGCTTGCGGAACACGTCGATGCCGAGCGACTGCTGCGCCAGATCCATCCACCACGCGGCCTTTGTCATGTAGCTGGAATAATAGGAAAGCCCCTCGTGCCATCCGCCGTCATCGTCCGACCACACCGGATAAGCAGCAAAAAACTTGGTCACCGCATAGTTCAGATAGAGCTTCGACTCCGGCGTTTCACCCAGCGTGGCGATGGCGTTTTCCGCCAGCTTATGCCACGTACGATTGCCATGGCTGCTATAGGGCTGATTCAAATGCCCCGCGCCTTGCTTCACTTCGCCGCTCTTCCATGCGTCCTGTGCTCGGCGCAACATCATGCGCCGGATCTGCGCCCGTTCCTCTTCGCTGAACGCCGCATATGCCCAATCATAGGCCCGCGCCAACCGGTGCAACATGGGTTTCGCGGCCTCGCAATTCACAGTGAAGTTGGTCGGCCCATCGGGGTCCCACGCTGCCAGTCGCAGCGTGAACATACGTGCCGCATCCCCGTACCTGCGGTCCTCAGTCAGCAGATAGACAAACGCCAACAGCTCCGCTTCCTGTAATGCCTTTACGGTCTGTACCCGGTTTGACCACCAGTGCGACGCGGTCTTTGGATCATAAGAACTCGCTTTGATCGCCGGCTCGGGCGTCGGCCCTGCGCGCAAAATCTCATCGGCCCTTGCCTTCAACTTCGAAAAGTCCATCTTGCGTAACCGCGGCAGATCTTCCGCTTTCACAAACAATCGCGGATGCTGTTTGGGAATGCGTGCCTGCAACTCATCCATGGTGGGCTGCGGAAACAGCACCGCTGCTGCCGTTACTACAAACCTGCGCGGCTTGCTCCACTCTGACTGTTTGCCGCTCTTGCTTGTGATCCGGTAGTGCCAAAAATACTTGCCAACGGCTAGCGGCGCACTGTGCGTGTAAACGGTCCACGGCAATCCGCTCACCGTGACAGGCGTGCGAAACTCGGCGTTATTGGCCCACTCCACGGTGTAGCTCGCTCCATCTCTTTCCAGCACCCAGGAAAAAGATGGCGGGTTCACCGCCACGGTCTCCATCTCGGCGGGACGGTAGCCCCACTCATCGGCAAGCGGTGTGCGGTCTGGTGTTTGTGCCGGCGCAACCGCGCTCAGCCAAAGCATGAGGAGAGGAATAAAAGATGACATACTCTGATAGCCGTACTATAACGCACTTGTCGCTGCCGGGGCCGATATTCAGTATCATAGTACGCGTCCCATGAAGATTGTCAGTCTCAGCCCGTTTGGTCTTGGGCACCAGAAGCCCCATCATTATTACGAGATGCTGCGGGTGCTGTGGGAGAATCGCGACAACCTCCCCTACGCCTGGCGAATTCTCAACAACGGTGTCTGCGACGGCTGCTCGCTTGGGCCACGCGGCATGAAAGACGACACGCTGAAAGGCGGCCACGTCTGCCTCACGCGCCTGCGCCTGTTGCGCCTCAACACCATGCCCGCGGCGCGCGAAGATGCCTTTGCGGATATTTCACGGCTGCAAAAAATGGATGGCGTCAAGCTGCGCAAACTTGGCCGTCTGGCATATCCCATGATCCGCGAACAGGGCGAGAAGGGGTTTCGCCGCATCAGTTGGGACATCGCGCTCGACCGCATCGCCGGCCGCATCCGCGCCACCGATCCGCATCGCCTGGCCATCTTCACCACGTCACGCGGCCTCACCAACGAGGTCTACTACCTAGCGCAGAAACTGGCACGCCTCATCGGAACGAACAATGTCGATAACGCGGCGCGCCTCTGTCATGCCGCGTCCACCGTCGCATTGAAGCAGACCGTCGGAGTTGGTGCGTCAACCGTTTCCTACTCCGATTGGATCGGTACCGATCTGTTCGTCGCTCTCGGCACCAACATCGCAAACAATCAACCCGTGGCGATGAAGTATCTCTATCACGCCAAGAAAGCCGGCACGCGGATTGTACTCGTCAACCCGTATCGCGAACCGGGCATGGACCGCTACTGGATTCCATCCATCCCAACGAGTGCGCTATTCGGTACCCGTTTCACTGACGAGTTCTTCCGCGTCGGCATCGGCGGAGACGCCGCCTTCCTCAACGGCGCGCTGAAGTACCTGATCGAATGGAACGCCATCGACCGCCAGTTCATTGACGATCACACCGAAGGCTGGGCCGAAATCACGCGCACTCTCGACGCTCAGCGCTGGCCGGACCTCGAAGCAGCATCAGGCACCACACGCGCCGAAATCGAACGCTTCGCAAAACTCTATGCCGACGTGAAGACTTCGGTCTTCTGCTGGTCCATGGGCCTCACTCAACACAAGCACGGCGTCGATAACGTGAAGGCCGTCGTCAACCTCGCGCTCGCCCGTGGCATGATCGGCCGCGAAAAAGCAGGTCTTGTGCCCATCCGCGGCCACAGCGGGGTGCAAGGTGGCGGCGAATGCGGCTGCGCGCCTGACGTGCTGCCCGGCGGCGCACCAATGAATGAAGAGAACGCCCGCCGCTTCAGCGAATACTGGGGCGCGGCTGTTCCCTCCTGGAAAGGCATGAACTGCGGCGCGATGCTGGAAGCTGCGGTGGCAGGTGATCTCGACTTGTTCTACGTCGTCGGTGGCAACTTCATTGAGACCATGCCCGAGCCGCTACGAATGGGCGATGCGCTGCGCCGTGTGGGGCTGCGCGTGCATCAGGACATCCACTTCAACACATCGATGCTGCCCGATTCCGGCGAAGCGACCATCCTGCTGCCGGCGAAAACCCGCTACGAACAGGAGGGCGGAGGCACGCAAACATCCACCGAGCGCCGCATCCGCTACTCGCCGCACATTCCCGGCCAGCAGATCGGCGAAGCCCGCGCGGAATGGGACATTCTTGGCGAACTCGGCCGCAAATTGGGCCTGCCGATGAAGTGCGACACGGCCGAAGCGATCCGCGAAGAGATGGACCGCACCATGCCGCTGTATCGCGGCATCGTGCAGTTGAAAGCGCAGAACCAGAGCTTCCAATACGGTGGCGCGCGTTTGCTCGAAGGCGGCGTATGCCCGAACATGCCCGGCGGCCGTGCCCGCTTTGCGCCTGTCATTCCGCCTAACGTGAAGAAGACCGAAGGCACCTTCGCTCTCGCCACGCGTCGCGGCACACAGTTCAATTCCATCATCCTGAAAGAGCACGACGCGCTCACCGGCAGTACGCGCGATGAACTGTTCATGAACGCTGATGATGCCGCCGGAATGCACCTCCTGCAAGGCGACGCCGTGGAACTCACTTCGGAACTCGGCACCATGCGCGCCACCGTACGTATTGAAGACGTGCATGCCGGCACGGTGCAGGCGCACTGGCCCGAGGCCAACGTCCTCATCACTCGTTACTACCAGGACCACGCCGGCGTGCCGGATTATAATGCTCAAGTCACCATCAGAAAGATTTAACGCATGAAGCAACTTCTTCTACTCGCACTCGCCGCCCTCAGCGCCGCGGCCGCCGACTACAGCCTGATCCGCGAACGCATGCAGGATTACGTCAAACGTGGCGCCATCCCAGGCGCAGTCACGCTCGTCCGCCACAAAGGCGAAATCGTCAGCTTCGACGCAGTCGGTTATCAAGACATCGAAGCGAAAACGCCGATGACCAAGGACTCCATCTTCCAAGTGATGTCGATGACCAAGCCCTTCACCGGTGTCTCCATCATGATGCTGTTGGAAGAGGGCAAGGTGTCGCTGAATGACCCGGTGGAAAAATATCTCCCCGAATTCCGTGGCCAGATGGTGCTCGATATCGCCGCCGATGGTAAGCGCACGCTCCGCAAGCCCGCCCGCTTGATGACCATTCGCGATCTGATGACCCATACCTCAGGTATGACCGGCCCGCCCGAAGGGCTGAAGGAACTCTACACGCGCATGGATAAGCCCCTGGCCAATGCCGTGCTGGTCTATTCGCAAACCCCGCTTGCCTTCGACCCCGGCACCAAATGGCAGTACAGCAACACCGGCATCGCCACGCTTGGCCGCATCGTGGAAGTGCACTCCGGTATGAAGTTCGAAGAGTTTCTCGCCAGGCGGATCTTCCAACCGCTCGGCATGAAAGACAGCCACATCTTCCTGCCGGAATCGAAACGCTCGCGCCTTGCCGCGGTCTACCGCATCGATGAAGGCAAACTGCACAAATCCGGCCCCGAAATCCTCGGCGGATATTCTCTCGACTATCGCAAAAACGCCGTCTACGCCGCTCCTGAATTCGGTCTCTACACCACTGCGGCTGATCTCGCGAACTTTTATCAGATGATGCTCGATGGGGGCGTCTTTGCAGGCAACCGCCTCATCTCCAGAGCCTCAGTCGAAGTGATGACGCAGGTCCACACCGGCGATCTTAAAGCAGGCCACATGCCCGGCACCGCTTTCGGCCTCACCTGGGAAGTGGTGAAAGACCCCCTCGGCAGCCAGGCGCTGCTTTCGCAAGGAACCTTCGGCCACGGCGGAGCCTTCAACACGCATGGCTTCGTCGACCCGAAAAAAGGCCTCGTCGGCGTCTTCCTGATTCAGATGTCCACCACCGCCACTGATCCGAAATATTCGTTCATGTCCATCGCGGAGGCAAAAACCGAATGAAACTCGCAGCCCTGTTCTCTTTGATAGCCGCGGCCTGCATGGCCGAGGAACTCCCTGTCGTCACAGCCGTAGAAATGCAGCCGCTGGCGGCGCAAGTGGAACGCGTCGTGCAGTCGCTCGACATGTTGGGCGAGCCGCTGCCTGCGTCCATCGCCGCATCCTTGCGTGCTGCGAAAAAGGTTGACGAGATCCAGCAGATCCTCGACGCCTACTGCATCGCCGGCATCAACATCAATCCGGAAAGCCGCGTGAAAGTGCAGCAGGGCCCGGCCAAGCCGGAACTCGTCGAGCAAGGCTGGCGATCATTCCTCGTCAAGGTGCACAACGAAGCTGGCGTCACCGCCGCGCTCGATGCCCAAAGCCCCAACGCCATCCGCTTGCACGGCAGCCCGGAACAACAGATCGCCAAGCGCTGGCTCGATCTGCTGATGTTCAACAAGCAGCCGATGCGCGAACGCCTTTCGGGTCTCGAAGTCGAGTACCGCATCATCCAACTCTATTCGCGCGACGCCGGCCGTCGTGAAGCGAAGATCGCATTCGACGTTGGCCAGGGCACGCAGGATCTGGGCTTCCGCAACGAAGTTGACATCCTCTTCGCCGCACGCCCCGCAACGAAAATCACGCTGCGCGTGCGCGACTTCGATGGTAAGCCCACCACGGGTTCATTCGTCATCCGCGACGCCGGAAATCGCGTTTATCCCTCGCAGGCCAAGCGCCTCGCGCCCGACTTCTCATTCCATCCGCAGATCTACCGCGCCGATGGCGAGACGCTGCTGCTGCCGCCAGGCGACTACAAAATTGAATATTCGCGCGGCCCCGAATACAAGAAACTCCAGAAAACGCTCAAAGTGGGCAGCGCGCCCCTGGAAGCCACCTTCCAACTCGTGCGCTGGATTGATCCCGCCAAGCTCGGTTGGTTCTCCGGCGATCATCACATCCACGCGGCCGGCTGCGCCCATTACGAAAAGCCCACCGAAGGCGTGTATCCCAAGGACATGATGCGCCACATTCTGGGAGAAGATCTGAAGATCGGTTCCGTACTCAGTTGGGGCCCCGGCTGGTATTTTCAAAAGACATTTTTCGAAGGCAAGGAGCACGCGCTCTCAACGCCCGATAACCGCATGCAGTATGACGTCGAAGTCAGCGGCTTCCCCTCCAGCCACACCGGCCACATTGTTCTGCTTGGCCTGAAGCAGCAGGATTACCCCGGCGCCGCGCGCATCGAAGAGTGGCCCAGTTGGGGACTGCCCGTGTTTCAATGGGCCAAGTCGCAAGGCGCCGTAACAGGCTTCGCGCACTCCGGCTGGGGCTTGACCTACAAACAGGAAAAACTCCCCACCGACGAAGTCCCGCCGTTCGATGGCATCGGCGCGAATGAGTACATCGTCTCCGTGACGCACAACGTCGTCGACTTCATCTCCACAGTCGATACCCCGTATGTGAACGAACTGAACATCTGGTATCACACGCTGAACGCCGGCTACCGCGCACGCATCAGCGGCGAGACGGACTTCCCGTGCATCTATGGCGACCGCGTCGGCCTCGGCCGCAGCTATGTGCGCCAGAAGCAGGTGGAGTATCGCGATTGGGTCGAAGGCCTGCGTGAAGGCCGCAACTACGTGAGCGATGGCCGCAGCCATCTGATCGATTTCAAAGTGAACAATGCTGTGATGGGCGAAGGTGCCAGCGAACTGAAATTGGCCAAAGCGTCCACCGTGAAGGTGACGGCGAAGGTCGCTGCGCACCTCGACGAACAGCCCGACGAATCGATCCGATCCAAACGCTACGATCAGAAACCTTACTGGGAACTGGAACGTTCGCGCATCGGCGCCTCGCGCCGCGTGCCCGTGGAACTGATCGTGAACGGTGAGGCCGTCGCACGCAAAGAGATCGACGCCGATGGAACCATGCGCGACATTTCATTCGACGTAAACATCGATATCAGCAGTTGGGTCGCCCTACGCATCCTGCCCAGCTCGCACACCAATCCTGTGTTTGTGCTGGTCAATGAGAAGCCCATCCGCGCCTCGAAGCGCAGCGTGGAATGGTGTCTGAAATCAGTGGATCAGTGCTACGCAATGAAGATGCCGAAGATTCGCTTGGAAGAGCGCGGCGCAGCGGAGCGTGCCTACGAATTTGCCCGGCAGGCCTATAAACAAAGGCTCGCCGAGTGTGTCCGCTGATGTGGGGCCGATTGGTAATCCAATACCACTCGTTTTCGTGGGAGCAGATGTCAGAAGGGTTGAAAACATAGCGCTCGCAAGCGAGCGGGCAGGCGAATCGCCCGCCTCACCCTTTGAGTTGTTTGATGTCCGTGGGTGGCGCAGGCGATTCGCCTGTGCAAAAACTAACTCAGCTTGGCAATCGGCCAGCCCGGCTAACTCCTGTTTTATCTCCCCAAATTCAAAACAGCAATCCCCAAGATAATCATCCCCAGGCCGATCACTTTATACCGCGTGATCGGCTCCTTGAAAATCAGCCGCGACCAGATCATTGTCCAAATGTAACCCACCGAAACCATCGGGTAGAGTATCGTCAACTCGCCGTTCTTAATGCCCGCCATGAAGAACGCGGACGAAAGCAGATACAACGCAATCCCCAGCGCCAGGCGCCAGTTCCGTATCATCCCCATCGCCGTCAATTCCAGATTCATCGCCCCAAACTTGAGGAAAACCGCACCGAATGAGCCGATCACCGAAGCCGCCAACACCAGCATCATCGAACTGACTGGGGTCTTCATTTCTTGTCCGTCCTCCCTAAGATGGCGACGCCCAGCACGATGATGGTCAGGCCGGCGATCTTATACGGATTCATCGTCTCGCCGAAAACCATCAGCGACAGAATTGCCACCCAAACGTAGGTCAGCGAGATGACCGGGTAAAGCAGGGAAAGCTCGGCATTACGCAGCGCCAGCACAAGAATCGCCGTGTTCAAGCCGTACAGCGTGAAGCCCGCCATGATGGGCAGATTCGTAATCACCGCCATCAGGATTGGAAGCGGTTCCGTGGGCAGCTTGGTTTGCAGGCCGTACTTCATCAGGATCTGTGCCGCCGCACCAAACAGCGTGCAGCAGAACACCATCAGCAATCCACGCAGATGATGATTGGTTGGGGGAGAGGATTCGGAAGTCAACCCTTTCATGATAGCGAAGGTTCTCCCCACCCTCCTCCACCTGGAGACTCAATGCGCAGTACATCGCCGGCGCGGGCAGGGAAGTTGCACTTTGCCGGTACCGCACGCCCTGAAACGGAATTGCGCCCTACCTCGCCTGCGCTGCCACCGCGCAGTCCGTATGGGCCGCGCTGGCGACGGTCAGAGAGAATCGTCACATCGGCTGGCACCAGAAATTCATACTCGCGCACAATGCCATCGCCACCGCGATGCACGCCCGCGCCGCCAGTGCCTTTACGAATCCGGTAGCTGCGGATGCGCACCGGATAGAGATGCTCAAACGCCTCAACCGGAGTGTTCCAGCTATTGGTCATGTGCGTGTGAACCGCCGGTTGACCGTCGCTCAACGCCGATGCGCCCATCCCTCCAGCAATGGTTTCGTAGTATGCAAAAGGCCGCTTGCGAAACGAATCGTACCCTCCGAAGCTCAAGTTGTTCATGGTGCCTGAACTGGCCGCCGGAATGCGATCGGTCACTTGCGCCATCGCGCCCAGCAATACATCGGTGATGCGCTGCGAAGTCTCAACGTTGCCGGCCGCCATCGCCGCCGGGGGCAGCGCATTGACCACGGTCCCCGCAGGCGCGATGATCTCGATCGGCCGCAGCAGGCCGGCCGTGCATGGCACATCTTCCTTGATCAGGCAGCGGAACACGTACAGCGTTGCCGAAACCACAATCGCGTAATTGGCATTCACTGAACCTGCCGGCTGCGCGTCTGTGCCCGTGAAGTCGACCGTCGCCGAGTCTCCGTGAATCTTCACCGCCACGGAGATGCGAATCGGCCCGGCGCCCATGCCATCGTCATCCAGAAAATCTTCGAAGCGATACGTGCCATCGGGCAGCCCGGCAAGATTGGCCCGCATCATGCGCTCGCCATAGTCCTGCAGCAGTCGCATGTTCGAAGCCACGCGCTCCAGGCCATACTTCTTCACCAGTTCGAAGAGTCGCGTTTCCCCGCGCTGGATCGACATCAGTTGCGCCAGCAAATCGCCCCTGCGTTCTTCCGGCGTCCGCACGTTTGAGAGGATCAATCGCATCAGGTCTTCGTCGAGCACGCCGCCACGCACCAGAAGCATGGGAGGGATTCGTAAGCCTTCCTGATAGATTTCGCGCGCCAGTGGCATCGACCCCGGACTCATGCCGCCCACATCGGCGTGATGCGCGCGGTTGGCCAAATAGAACGATGGCCGTTTGGCGCCCGCAACGAACACCGGCGCAACAATGGTGATGTCAGGAAGATGGGTACCGCCGCGAAACGGATCGTTCAGGATCACGGCATCGCCGCGCTTCAGATCAAAGGCGTCGATCGCGTAGCGCACCGATAGAGGCATCGCGCCCAGGTGCACGGGCATGTGATCGCCCATCGCCACGGTCTCGCCATCGGCGTCATAGACCGCGCACGAATAGTCGCGGCGTTCCTTGATGTTTGCGGAATAGGAGGTTTTCCGCAGCACAATGCCCATCTCTTCAGCGATGGAGACGAGCATGTGGCGGAACAGTTCGAGTTCAATCGGATCGTGGCGCACGTATTCCTGAGTATGCCAGATTCTCGCGCCACGTTGCCGCTTAGTTGCCTGATTGATTATGGTTGTACGACAGGGAACCGGATTTTACAGTTGACTTCAGTTTCATAGCGTCTCCTCGAGCCCGCGAAGGGCCCCTATTTACGTAAGCGCAGAAACGCGCAAAACTTTGTCACCAGCCTAAAGTATTTTTTGCAGTTTGGACATTGGCGAACGGCGACCCCGCCTCAACGACGTAGACGCTACAATCAAGGAATGGACTTTCGGTAAAATGTCACAACAGAACAACTCACGCTCGATTGACGAGCGCCTGGACGTCCTAACCTCGAACCTGGAACTTCAAGCCGGAATGCTGCGCGATCTTGATTCCAATATTCACGAACTCACCGCCGATGTAAAAGCACTCACTGCAAGCCAGGCTGCAAGCGATGCGAGAATGTCGGCACTGATCGAAACCGTTCAGCGCTTCGTAGGCGTGGTCGAAGGTTTGGCTATCCTTGGTGCGGATCACGAGCAACGCATCAAACGGATTGAGGGCAACTAAAGTCAAAGTAGTGCGCGACGGCCGAACGTGGGTTTTAGGGCTTTTTTTTCTTCGGCGGGGTCTTTCCGCTGGGCACTACAAACACGCCAGGATCCGCCGGCATCTTCTCCGCTGCCGCCTCAGGTTCGGCAGGAGGCTCCGCCGCCTTGTGCTCGGCCAATTTGCACTCGCCCGCTTTCACCGGGAAGCTGGATACAAGCACCCATTTGTCATTGAGCTTCTTTTCTACGCGCAGCGCTTGTGTCTTCGTGTCAGCCTGTATCCGCCAGTCCGGGTTCACGGCACGTGCATGCGGGAACGCTAGCGGCTTGTCGCTTACCTGTCTCAGCGTCCAGCTTTCGCCGCCGGTCTTCGATTCGTACAACTCATGCCGACCACCCGAATCGCCGCGCTGCGTGCGGTCAATCAGCAGGTGGCCTTCATCGCGCGACGCAAACGAAAACTGCTCCACTGCGCCAACGCGCGTCTCGCCAAACACCGGTCGCATGCGCCACGTCTTTCCGCCGTCGTTGGTCAAGAGGAAAAACGGATCCCGTGGTATGGATTGCAGCGATTGCCCCGCCACCCAGCCATAGTTCAGATCGTTGAACTGCACGCCTTCCAGCGACGCCGCACGGATGCGCTCATGCGGCTCTGTCCACGTCTTGCCCGCGTCCTCCGTCACCAGCAGCACGGAATAGAGCGTCGACGAATCCGTATGAAAGTTGCCGCTCAAAAACAGCTTCGTCCCCAGCGATTCAATCGCGTTCAATTCCAAAAACACGGGGCACGGCTCTTCCGCGCTGCAACTCATGCCGAACGACTGCATGTCTTCTTCCGTGCACTGGAATGCCAGCGGTTTCGCGGTTTGCCCTGCGCAAATACAAGCCGCCAGAATTGTCCCCCACAAGAATCTCGTCACATTGCTATTATGTACCGTACGATGCTCGATTGGTTGAGTCGCTTCCTTCCCAAACAGCCGCTGACTGGCGCGCCGGCAATCCGGCGCCAGAAAACCTACTCGGCAATGAGCGGCTATGCCTACCAGTATTTTTATGAAGGGCAACGAGTATTGAAAGCGGGCACGGAGTATGTGTTCGATGTTTCGGCGGATCGAACCACGTCATTTCCTCTTTCCATCATCGTCCGCAATGACGCCATTGCGGCATGGGAAAAACAGCACCAACGCCCTCTGGAATCAAATGAGCGCTATGCCGTCGCCAAACTTGCCCTGTTCCGCGCCTTCGACGAAACAGATACGCCCAAGGGCCTCGGCCAGCCAATCCTCGTCTATGCCACGCAAGTCGAAGAGCTTCTCGAAACCTTGGGTGTGGACTAGCTACGATCCTGCCTGCCAATCGCGATACAATAAGAGCTTCATGATCGAGAATTATCGTAACTTCCAGGTTGGCCCGGATGCCTTCGGCGTCACGTGGCAGATTGAATTCCGCTGGCAGCAGAACGGCATTTCCATCCGCCATAGTGATACGGTAGACGTCAAATTCTTCCTCTCCGATGGAACGAATACCGAAGAGAAAGTGATTGCGCTGCCCCATCCGCTACTGCTTGCCAATGCAGCCCAAACCGGCCGCCCCGTAACCGACGCACAGTGTATGAAGCTCGCCGCGCACCACTTGATTCAAATGATTGAATCAGGCGAAGACATGGAAAAGACACTGATCACGTTGTCTGCTGCCGAACTCGACGAGGCCTCAACCAAATTGGCCGCCGTCGCTGCCTAGTGGAGGATTCGCATGACTATCAACGATGGATTGAAGCAGCAGTTTGCCGCTGCCAAGGAATTCTTTAACCGCTCCACCCGAAGCCTGGATGAAGCCGATTCCGTCTTTGCGCCACAACCAGGATTGTTCACCGTAGCCCAGCAGGTGGCCCACGCAGCGCAAACCATCGAATGGTTCGTCGATGGCGTATTCGCCGCGGAAGGCTTCCGCATGGAGTTTGAAGCCATGGAAGAGGAAGTCCGCGCCGTTAGTTCACTCGCCGCTGCGCGGGAATGGTTTGAACGTGCTTGCGTCCACGCCGTGGCGGTCATTGAAGGCCATTCGGAAGAGGAATGGAAAGCCAGGCTTCCCCAGGGGCCCATCATGGGCGGCGATCCACGTTACGTCGTCTTCAACGCGCTAACAGACCACACCGCGCACCATCGCGGAGCCCTTGCTGTCTACACCCGGCTTTTGGGCAAAGTGCCTCCTATGCCATATATGGATATGTAAGCTTGCAAGTGGGGCGGACTTTAGTCTGCGCAGGCCTTCAGTCCTGCCAAAGCACTCGCACAGGGCAGGCGCGTTTCCAAGGAGGCTAAAGCCAGCATGGTGACGCGCCAATCTCCAATGTGCGAACAACTCGCTGCTGAATTATCGGCGGAATGAAAAAGGAAACTAACTACGAGGAAGGATAAATCCGTCCGCGGCGATCTCGCGGGCCATCTGCTCAGCCATGGTGAGCTCGGCGATGTCGTCGTCTTTTTCACCCGGTTCTGTTGTCTTACGAATCGCACGCTTCTCTAACTTGTCGCGCTGCTTGTCTTGGCGCGCCATCTCTTTTTGACGCTTTTTTAGCGTAGTGCTGGATCTTCCAGCCATAGGCAACCTCCAAATTTGTGGTAACGGTCAGGCAATCGCTGCCTGACCGTATTCATCTACTGGTAATTACCAGCGGGGTTCGCGACGAGGACCACGTCCGCCGCCACCGCCGCTGCCACCACCACCGCGATTGCCACCAAATCCACCACGGCCACCACCACCGCCGCCGCCTTCACCCTTCGGACGGGCTTCGTTTACGTTCATCGCCCGGCCGCTCAGTTCCGCGCCGTTAAGTGCTGCAATAGCCCGATCGGCTTCATCAGCATTCGTCATTTCCACGAATCCGAACCCGCGTGACCGGCCTGTTTCCCTATCTGTCATGATGCTGACACGTTCGACAGCACCGTGTGCTTCGAACATGGCGCGCAAACTGTCTTCAGTTGCGCTAAACGCTAAATTACCAACAAATATGTTTTTCAAAGAATCTCCTTGGCCCTTTACTTCTGGCCGCATCAGGGAAGACGAAAAGGCTTAAACAGATGCCCGGACGGACTTCGGTGACTGCTTTTAGTATAACGCAGGTCTGGCAGTGCGTCTTGGGCGCTCCGGGATTTCTCTATTCCCCTCTCTGCCGTGTGTACAATGGGGCTATGGTAAGAGTGGAAACGGTACTCGATTCGTGGAAGACGATTCGCAACGATACGGCCCAGGCTGTCGAGGATATGCCTGCCGCAGGGCTGGAGTTTCGCGCAACGCCTGACAGCATGACTTTTCGCGACCTGGCCCGGCACGTTCTTGACGCCGGAAGCGGCCTCACTGGACTGCTGCTGGCTGGCCTTGACAACTTTCAGACCCCGGAGTTTCGCGATCTGATGAAACAGCACGCTTCCGGCCTGCCGACGGACGCTGACGGCCCATCGCTGGCCGCAGCCCTGCGCGCCAGCGTCGAGGAACGTTGCGCCGCGCTCGCCGCGCAGCCGCCGGAGTTTTTCTCAGGCATGATGACCCGCTTCGATGGCGTGAAGGTGACCCGTCTGGAAATGCTCCAATTCATCAAAGAACATGAGCTCACGCACCGCTCGCAGATGTTTGTTTCCTTGCGGCTGAACGGCGTTGTTCCGTCAACGACGCGCCGCCGCTTGGCCGCGCAAAAAAAATAGTTGCCGGCCCGATTGCAATTCATAGCTGGTTTCGTTTAAAAAGGTACGCATGGCCGTAGTTTCCAGCTCTCGCGCAGTGCCGGGGTGCTGGTCCGCTCTTAAAATACGAATTTCTTATTACTGGAGGCTGAATCATGGTGGATTGTCCCGAATGTGGCACCCCCGTCACCGTTGATGACGAGGACGAATTGGATCTTTCGGATGTGCTCGAATGCGAGGAGTGCGGAGCTCTCCTCAAAGTGACTGGCGTCAACCCGACTGAAGTCAAACTCGATGAGGAGGATGACGACGAAGAAGAGGATTTCTTCGATGACGATGACGACGATGAGG
>CAIRSA010000559.1 GCA_903881085.1 uncultured Acidobacteriia bacterium | reverse complement strand
CGTCGCCCGCGTCAGATTCAGACACCCCGGTTCACCTCCGCTCAATACCGCAAGGCGCTGGATGGCCAAAATCTCCTCATGATACGTTTTCCAGCCGCGAGACGGAATTTTCTGGGGTTGCGGCGTACACCCCCAGTTCGGAACACACGAAGGCAAGAAATTCTGGACGGAAACCAGCACAGCTCAACAGCCGGTTTCAGGAGACAGAGGGACGGGAACAGCGTACACTGGGGTTGGCCTGAGAATAGGGATAGGGTATGGACTTGACCGTTGAAATCCCCGATGACATAGCAAGCCAGATGAGCGCCGCGGGCGGCGATCTGTCGCGCCGGATGCTGGAAGGCTTCGCCCTGGAAGAATACAAAGCTGAACGCATCGCGAATGCGCAGTTACGTCGTGTCTTGGGCTTCGAAACCCGTTACGAACTCGACGGCTTCCTCAAAGCCCATGATGTTGGATGAACTACACCATCGACGATCTCCACCAGGAAATCTCAACGCTTCAGCGGTTGGGATTCCGAGGAAATACCTTCAGCCAGATGGGCGTCTGGTGAGATTGGCAGTTGAGAATGTTCAAACACGCCCTATGGCCAATCTTGGGCGGCGTGGCGAATGCGGAGCACCTGCACCTGGTTGTCGATGATCTCGTAGACGGCGATGTAGGAACCAAATATCAGTTCACGGGTGTTCTCGGCAAGACCGATCCGCCCGGAATTGGGGAAGGAATGCAAACCAGCAATCCCCTTGTAGATCGTCTGCGCCATGCGACGGGCAGCAGCGGGATTGTCTTTTCGAATGTACTCGACGATGTCAGCCAGATCGCCGGCGGCATTGGTCGTCCACCTGACGCGCATTACTTGTCGAGGGACGCTTCGATCCGGGCTACGACTTCGTCATGATCCAGTAAGTCGCCACGCCGGGCAGCAGCCCGACCTTCCTCAACCGCTTCGATGAAACGGGCATCATATTCCAGCATCCGGTCAATAGCTTCAACCACAAGTTGGGACGGCTGCCTGCCGGTGCGGCTGGCGAAGTGCTGAAGCTTAGATTCCTTCTCCGGTGAGAGGATAACCTCCATAGTGTTCCCTTCCCTTAAAATTAACCGCGCGGGGTGAATTCTGAAAACCTATGCCCGCCCCCGTATCTCTCAATGGGGATGCTCCAAGTGTAACAGCCCTTCTTCGGTGTGGAAAGAGCCTTCCATTTGGACACACCCGGCACTTCCTCTAAATGGCCCGTGGTGCGTTTTGCTGTCCGTGGCTAGGTGAACCGCTCCCCTATCCCACTGCGTTCCTGGCGGCTTGTTAGCGAGGCGTCGCGACGGGTTTTATTCCGGGACGGCGCTTTACCGCTGCTGCGGCGTTCCCGGCGGTGATTTTGGCATAGCCCTCACCGTTCTCGTGGGCCTTCTCGCTTTCTTCCATCAGCCGCGCGGCCGTAGCCTCTACACTCCATCCCCAGTCGATCGCGGTCATGCACCAGGTGAAGTCGGCCCGGCTCACATCGCGGCGGTCGCCTTGATGCACAGGCGGGGCGTTTTCGAGACACCGGGCATAGGTCGGCCATTTCTTCGCGCCGGGATACGTGGGTTGAGAAACTCGAGCGAGCGCGGCTTCGGGTTGTGCGACAGGATGGCCGAGTTGTAGTAAATGATTGTGTTGGCGACCAGGAGCGCGCATTGTGTGCTGATCTCGATTTTGATGTCAGTGCGTCCGGTCAGCTCCTTCTTTCCGCCGACCTGGGCGATAGTCGAGCGTAGCTGGTGGTAAGACTCGATGCGATGGACGTTACGTTCCAGTTGTGGATCGCGCAGGTAGCGCAGCGTGTAAATGCTGCGCACAAGCTTGTCAAACTCGTATATGCCTGCGGGGACACCACCAATTCGGAGTGAGCAATAACATTACGCAAACGAGTATTCGTTTTCTCCGAGGATTCCTGGCGGATGTACATTTTTCTCTACCGATTCAGTAACTGCATCAACTGTACCCGATGCCCTGCTCACACCAGGCCCAT
>CAIRSA010000558.1 GCA_903881085.1 uncultured Acidobacteriia bacterium | reverse complement strand
CTTCCGTTGCCGCACATATTGCCGTACGGTCGATTCCGCCACTGCGGCTTCAGGATGCTCCGTGCTCAGCCGTCGCCAGATTCGGTGCGCGGTGTGCCGCTGCTTGCGTGGCGCCTTCTGATCGGCCGCCAGCATCTCCTCAATCCATGGGATTACGGCCGCCAACTTCGGCTTTTCCCGCGCTGGGACTTTGCGCTCTTTCGGCATTGCATTGCCGATTGCTTCCCGCACCATCCGGCGGTGCACGCCAAACTTCTTCGCCACCCCTTTGATTGTTCCGGCGCCGTGCTCGTAGTCGCGCCGCATCTGTTCAAACAGTTCCACTTTCCTCGTCCTCCTGTTCATCCCGCCTCCTTTCCGGGCTAATATGCCCAGATCAGAATAGCCGGTTTTTGTTTACAGGGGTGGGCCAAATCAGTGTATCGAAGTGGGCCAATTTAGAGTAGCGAAATCAATGCAGACGGCCTGCAGGCTTGGTGCCGGAATTCACTCAAGCCGAACCGGAACCAGAGCCAGAACTGGCATTGACACTTTTGGATATGTTTTCTCTCCGGCGCGGTGGTCCTGCCGCAACACAAGGTCGAGCTTCTTCAGCCATCGCCGGTACAGATCACAAAAACGGGTGTAGCCGTAGCCTTCCGGGTCGACTTCCCGGCCTTCCTGCCAGACCAGTTGCAACGTCAGATTCTTTGCCGTCTGTAGGTCATGATGGATTCTTGGCCAGTCTGGTTCGGTGTGTTTACGCCACACGGCAGGTCCATGCCGTTGCGGAAACAACGCTTGCTCAACTTGTTGGTCCCCCCAGTCGGCAGGGAGCGGCCACTTCACGCCCGCCGCTTGTGCGGCGGACAAATACTCGTGGACAGTGCTTTGCGAAACGCCACAGCCGCGAGCGATCTGATGCTGGCTCATTCCAAAGGAATGCAGCCGCAATACTTCCTTCAATTTGCGCATGGTCAGCCTTTTCTGTGACACCTGGGTTTCTCCACTTCTGGTGGAGTCTACCTCAGCCGCCACGCTGCCTTGCGCCGCTGTTCCGATCTCATGCCGATCACTGTTCCGATTTACCGAAAAACTGATCGGCTTGAGTTCGGAATCGTGATCGGCATCACATCGGAATACTGATCGACATCAGTTCGGAATGGTGATCGACATGGCCCGGAATCCGCACTAAGGAGCTCCGCTTTGCGGAGTAGCTGGGGTGGCTTTAGAAGGTTTTGTGTTGTTGCAAGTGGGAAACTGACGGATAAAAGAAGGTTATAATAACGGCTAAAAGGATAAGAGACTGGAAGATATTGATTACATAAGGTTTAATGCTCTGACCCGCTACCTAAAACTACTGGGTTACTCTTTCCCGCCAGGTAGAGCTACCTGTTCTTCGACGACCCGCCAGTCAGAGCTTCCTATTTTGAATGCCTTGCCCTGTGGAAAAACGGCGACCCGCCAGTTGGAGCTACTGATTTTTGGACGATGCGCCACCTGAAACTACCGGAAAGGGCTGTGGATAAATACTCGCCGCCAGCCAGAACTACCGCGACCAGCCAGTTGGAGCTACCGAAAAACCTCGTCATCTGCCAGTCAGAACTACTTGCTGGAGAGTCTTTTGTTGGCAGCTTTCGCTTCCTTGATGAACTCCGCGGACGGCCAGATCTTGAATACGACATCGATCAACTTCTTCCGTAGCCCCGTAATGTCTTTCCGCTCGTGCGAGGATATGACTTTCTGCGTTTCAAGGTCTTTGAAAACCTTCTCTAGTGCATCGATGGCGGCTCTCTCGCGTGAATAGGCGCTGAGCAATCCGCTATCGCGTTTGACGGTGCTATACCTGACCTCGAATGGCTTGGAATAGTCCGCGAAGGTGTATTTGAGAACGAGCTGCTTGTGGAGCCATCTCCCAAGCTGGCTGCTGTGTCCCATCATCAGGTGATAATTGAATTGTCTGTACGTCACCTGATTGATGCTGTCTGTAACAAAGGGATGGAACTGGACCATCCACTTTGCGTCAGGATCGTCCTTGATGCGTTTTTTGGAGACGGCGACAAGTGTGGGAAGATAAGGAGATTTAACAAGGGCCTCGCCCTTGTCGCCGTTTCTGGCCTCGATTTCGATGATGGAACCGGAAAGGACGTTCAGGGCCATGACAATCTGCTGGTATGAACGCGTATGTCCGCGCTTCGCCAGTTCCTCCCGTAGTGCGTACAGGCTGAAGACAACCCCGCTGCGATAGTTTGGTTTATCGAAAAAACCCGAATGTTGGTCGGTAGCGAGCTTTCGAAGGGCGTCTTCGACAAGTTCCTCCGTCGCGCCTGGATAGAAATACCCCCGGGTCCCCTCAAGATCCTTCACGTTTGCAGGCGAGATCGTGCAGCCATAGGAACGCCCCCTGTGCTGGAAGGCGGTCGTGTACGTTTCCGGGAATTCGCCATTTTCGCGGGCCTTGTTCGCGGCCTTCCTGTTTACGGAATACCTTGGTACGCTATCCCAGAGGTCTATCGCGTTCGAAAGGCGATCCCGCTCTTCATTGGTGTTGCAGAGGAAATCCTGAAAGAGGTTGAGCTGTTGATTCTGGAACTCGGTAGTTCTAGGTGGCGGATCAGATCCGGTTTCCTTGGGCGCAAGGGCTGTAACCTTGCTTTTTAGGAAATCCATGTCCCCTGCCCTGACAAGACCACCTCGGCCGCCCCGTTTTGTGTCCATAGAGAATTCCCTATTCCTCGACCTTGAGCGTGTCAAGGATCGCCTCGTTGATCCATACGCTCATCGAAATTACATACATGTATTCATGTAGCCATGGAACCATGTATCCATGGAATCATGTCTTCATGTTTACCCGTGGTTTTCTTTGTAATAGAGCCACATCGTAGTGAAGAGATCGCTCATGTCAATGTCATGTTCGGCGGCATAGACGCGAAACTCGCGCTTCACTTCCGGGTCGATGTTGACTTGCAAGGGGACGGTCTTGCCGCTCGGCGGCTTGACCAGGTTATTATTGGTTTCCACGGGGGCCGGGGGCGTTCCCTTCCCCAACCTCTTGAGGTTTTTGATATCTACGGCCATTATGCGACGCTCCGTTTATTCATATCAGTCTTACTCCTGTCTTGTGCTGATGACAGTTGAGAAATTCGGTCCACCATGCCCTGCGCCACTTCCTCAGCGCGTTGATTGAGGGAAGCAAAACGGGTTTCGGTTAACGCTTTACCCTCATCGCTGGCTCTGCGGTAGCCAACCTTTTCCGGCAACGTGCCGGGCAAGACGTCATACCCTGCCTCTTGCAGATAAGCTCTTGCATCCTCGATCTCGGCGGGGCTGTCCCCTACTTTGCAGAGCGCGAAAACGATCTTCGCGCGCGCCACGCCGTTCTTGGCCAGATCATGAGCGAGTGTGACCGCTGGTTGCAGATCATCAACAGCCAAGCCTGTCGGAATGACGGTCAGTCCGCTCGCCTGCGCAATGGCGCGCGTAGCGCTTGAGCTGTGCGGGGCTCCGTCAAATATTAGGATGTCGTACTGGTCGGCGATCTTTAAAGCCTTGTCCACACTGCCAAATTGCTCGACGGGAATGTCAGGCTCGATCCGATTTCCGAGGCGGCGCGCCCGCCACTGGAAACAGGTGCCTTGCGATATGTCCAGGTCAGCGATTTTAACGTTCCACTCCTGGGCTGCGAATTCACGAGCAAGTAGGCGAGCCAAGGTGCTCTTGTATACCCCGCCCTTCTGCGAAACGAACGAAACGATAATTGCCAAACCTCCCCCCCCCTTTTTTTGTTTCCATGAAACCATGGTGACATGATAACTGGCCATCATGCTTCCATGCCCGTAGCCGATATTAACAGGTTTTTTGAACCGGTGCCATCAGCCTTGATCCATTTATCACAACGGGCATTCTGCTGCCCGCCATGCCTTCATGCTACAATGATACCATGCTACCATGTATACATGGTTACATGGAAGCATGAATATGGCTCAAGGCTGGGGTCTCCGGTCGGGACCGCGCTTCTCCTGCCGCGCGGCTGATGCGTCTCGACCCTTCATTCGGGCTCGGGTAGTGGATCGGATTCCGATTCCTGTTGGGGCTGGTCAGCCTCAGAACGTAGGCCGCGCATTTAAGCGGCTTTGCGAGCTTCGTAGTTAGAGACCGGGGACTTGTTGCTCTCGGGAGATGGAGCTTTGGTCGGATTATGGGATGGCGGCGGACTCGCCGCGTCAAAGGCCGGGGCAGGGGACTGGCGCGGCTGGTTGACCTGCGGGCCTTGCCGGTCGTGTTCGGCCTTGCGCTGCGCTCCGGTCTTTCGGAAATACTCCAGCCTCCGGGCTTCGTAATTGCTACCCGGCGCGTTCGCAGGCGAGAGCAGCAGAAACCCGGTGGTCGATGCCACAAATCATTGATTCTATATGACAAGTGTTATGTGGGAGCTGTCGGCACCACATAAGAACATTGGTGCTTTTGGGCGGACTCGGCGGCTTTCACCATTGGCCTCCGCTTCGCTTGCACTGGGTTGGGATGGCGGACCCTCGGGTTTCTGCTGCTCTCCTGGTAGAACTTCTTAACCTCTTGCTTCCCCCCCCATCGAAATAGCGTTGCGCAGACGCCGTGGCAATTCCGAAGACTTCATGTGGTCTTACCGCACTGCAAAATGGAAGATCGCCCGCCACTAAGCCCTGATCCAAAACCCGCGCTGCGTGATCTGCGGAACCACGGCCAAGAGCGGTGCAAAAATAAACGGGGGGCCACCTCAATCTATTATCCAAGCGCAGGGATTTGCGGCTGACCACGAACAACCTTCAAACCACATGCTGGGCCTGCAATTAGAGAAATGTGACCGGTGATCTCTTGCCTTGAAATTAGAGTGACAGAACCCGCCATATTTCGGTATTGTGGAAGAAGGAGCGTAGCGCAATGGAAGTTCAATTTACGCAGGAGCAGGAAGCACAATTGGCGCAGATTGCCCGCCGTGACGGAAAAACCGACGCAGGTCAACTATTGAAGGACGCCGCTTTGCGGCTGCTGAACGAAGACGAGCGTTTCCGCTCTGCTGTGCTGGAAGGCAAAGCCTACGCCGACCGTGGGGAGTTCATCGAAGAAGCAGAGATGGATGCCCGTTTTGAAGAGATGCTACGCTCCTAAATGCGTATCCGCTGGACGCCGCCCGCCGCTGCGGACATGCAGAGCATCGGCGACTATCTGAAAGAGCATCATCCGCAGTATCGCGAGCAGACTATGCGTAAGCTCTATACGGGAATTCGCGCCTTGAAGGGCGCCGCCTACCGTGGCAGGCCGGGGCGCGTCGACGGAACGCGGGAGCTGTTGTTTACTCCGATGCCCTATGTGGCAGTCTATAGTATACGCGAGGACAGCATCGAGATATGGCGCATCTATCACACGGCACAGGACCGGGGTTAACAAGCTCGCCGCAATAAGAATAAGGGCTAAGGGACGTTGTTCCTCGCGTGGTCAAGGAACTGGCCCCCAGGCGGTTTTAGTCAAACACAAACTGCGTGGATCCTTCGCCTGTGTTTAACAAAAAGCAGCTTTTATGCCGGAGTCAATTGTAGGCGATCCGTGGCGAGATCCAGATATTCGTCTTCCCGGCACACCCAGCGCAGCAGCGGTCCAGGCGGTTCGGGATTCTTTGTGAAAGACGCTACCGCTCTGTTGTACTGCGCCTCCGTTGTTGTCGAGGCCTGGATGCGCGCGAGATTATTCTTCAGCATAATCAGGTTGTCATGGCCGATTTCCGAGCGGAATGCAGTGACCCGCTTATTCGAGTCGAGCGCGAAGAAGAAGTAATCTCCACTTTCGACCATCGTCATCAGGACGGCCCGCGCCAGCGGGTTATTGGGATTGACCAGGGCGTTGTATGTTTCGAATCCATAAAACTCGAAACCAAAATGCACCACTTCAAAGTTTTCGTTACCGAACAAGCTGTGACCAAAACGGAAACCGAGGTCCGACACTTCCCGTGGGATGGCTTTACCGGGCCGCAAGGCGACGAACCCATACCAACGCATTCCTTCTTCCACCAGTCCCAAGGCAAAGCAAGGCGCTTCGGCCGAGATAAACTCGCGCATGAAGGTTCCGTTGACGGTCAGAGTGGGTAGCAAGATTTATCCCTTCGGTCTCAATCACTAATTTTACCCGTTCGAGAGGGGTGGGCAATCGTAGCCTGAATGGGACGAGCGTGTATCGAAGCACATGCGCCGCGAAACCGCGCCCGGGCGGGTTAAGACCATCGTCCGCGAAGGCATTGAGCGTCCAAGTTTCGAACCCTGGAGCAGACAGGACACGTCAACGCCGGTTGTTCCGAGACGGAATTTCCACCACACTACACCATTGCTTTGTCGGCATATAAAGCCAGATTGCATAACGTCTCAAATTCTCCCGTGCAAGGATGCTTCTGGTTGCTTTTGTCTTATCCGTTACATCATAGACATGGTAAACTTCGATTGAGAAGAACCGATGAGATCAAAGCGCCAAACCGCCACAACGGCCCTGACCAACAGTACGGCAGTTCCCTCGATGAATCGACGTCCCGCCGAAAATACCCGCCAAGCTCTCGCGCAGGCATTCTTGAAGCGATCAATGAAGATGCTGGAGCGCGTGAGTTCCTCTGCATCCACGGAAGCCCTCCAGTCTGCCCTGTCCTCTCCCACAGATGTCGGCGGCGTGGCATCCTTGCTGTCGGATCTCGCTCCATTGGGAGTAGATCTTTCCTCAGTGGATCCCTTTACTGAATCGATGGCGCGTGGAGCCGCCATAAAACAGGAGCTGTTGACCAGCGGCGGGGGTGCCCTTACGGCCATCCAAGTGTCGAATGTTCTAAGCATCACGCGACAAGCCGTAGACAAGCGCCGGAACCGGCGATCTCTGTTAGCGATACCGAACGGAGCCGGAGAATACTTGTATCCGGCTTGCCAGTTTTCTTCGGAGGGAGTGATTCCTGGCATGGAGCGGGTCCTTCGGACCTTTCAGATTCGCAATCCATGGACTCAACTGTCGGTGTTGCTGGCGCCTGCACCTGGGTTGGAAGGGCAGACAATTCTCGAAGCGCTGAAATCTGGCGCGATCGAAAAGGCGACCTCCATCGCCGCATCTTTTGGAGAGCAAGCAGCGTAAGGCGCGCATGACGCCGAAGCCAAACCTGCCGAAGCACCTCCCGTTAAGTCGGGTGCGAGCCGGTACCCGCTGGATGCGCATTCACGCGCGAGTCAGAAATGCGCTTTGGTTCGGTCCTGCCACCGGCGATCCGCCGATTCATCGCTTCGACGACCCTGCCGGGCGATTCCGCGTATGCTATCTCGGAACTACTGCTGACGCATGCTTTGCCGAGACGTTCCTCCGCAATCCGCCCGTAAGAATTTTGGCACTTGACGATCTCGCCGGGCGGTCCATCGCGACTGTAGAAGTGCGCCGCGATCTGCGGCTCGTGCCAATTCACGGTTCGAGCCTCGCCCGATTGGGGGTGACAGCCGAACTTGCAAGCGGGAGCAACTACGCTACGTCTCAACTTTGGTCGGCTGCACTGTGGGAGCATAGCGACAAGCCGGACGGAATACTTTATCGATCCCGTCACGACGATTCGGCGCTTTGCGCCGCCGTGTACGACCGGTCCAAAGATGGTTTAGCAACGGTTGAAGATGCTTCCCTAACAGAAGACTCTCAACTATTAGCGACGCTCTTGAGGAAATACGGGGTGGGGCTGACCAACTGACGGATTTTCCGGGTAACTTTCCACCTCGTTTAGAACACCCATCACCGACCGCGCTTCGGGGTGTCGTGATCGGTCCTGACCGAGCCGCTGGTTTTAAGGACCCCGAGTGCCTTCTCCACAGTGTGACGTGCGTAGTAGCCGGGGTTGGCCTTGTCGGGACGGTAGGCTTCGATATCGCGCATTACTGCATCGGGATCTTTGCCGCGAGAGAGGGAGCGAAGCGCGAAGCGCCAATCCCGCTCGGATTGGGTTTCCGGCGTTCCATCTGGTCTGCTGCGAAGTTGGACTCCCTGGGCTCGCATCACCTGGCGCGCAGGATCATCGGCGGCCATGTTGGGAAACTGATCTGGCCGGTAGAGGTTGTCGTTCAGGTCCTGGACGGTAACGAAGTGAGGTGTCGAACGCTTATGGTTGTAAAACCCCGGTATCCTCATCACGCGTGAGGAATCAGTCGCCGCAGGATCGGCACCAAGGTCCTGTACCATGGCGCGCATGAGGGCTTCGGCTTGTTCCTTGCCGAATCCTTCCACTCTCCAGATCGCCTGATACCGGCCCGGCGAACTCGTGATGATGTGGTTCGGTGCAGGCACATCGCTCCTCTCCTTCATTGCCTTAAGCGCTTCATCCCCGTCATGATCGAAGTCGAGGTAGAGATGCCGGATCTCGGCAACGTCGGCTTTGGTCCGTCCGTGTGCTTCAGGGTTCAGCACATTCATCGCGATGTAAACCTCGTTCTTCTCCCGGTTCATGTAGCGGAGCCATGCCTGGAATTGATCGGAAGCAATCCTCTCCGCGGTGCCAATGCGCTGGGTGATGTGGCCGGATCGTTTGTGGACGAGCACTACGGCGAGCCGGTCATCTTCACGGAAGTTGGCACGGATGTAGTCTTTGGCAATTTGTTTATCCATCTCTCCTCCTGTGTTTATGCCTGGCCAATCACCCGAAGGTATTCCTGTTCGAAATCAATCATCCTCAAGCCATCAGCTTTCCCACTGAAGCATCTGCCATCACTTTCGAGAAGAATATATCTGCGAGTGATGACATGCTTGTAGAAGTGAAGCGTGCCTTGCCGATACATCCACATGAAGTCTTCGCATTCCGAGGGCGATAGATGTGTTTTCAGTGGTCCCCAATCTGGCCGTTCATCGTTTACTTGATTGCCGTTCGTCATAAACCTTCTCCACTTCCTCTCATGTCCTCGGCACGGTAGCAACAGCGTAGATCAAACCGGTCGGTCTCCCGGTCGTATGCACCGACTTCAAGCAGTTCGCCGACAATGCGTTTGCCGGCGCGCCTTTCGATGTGAAGCAGCAGGTTGATCGAGTCGGCAATGCCGCTTTGAATCGCGTGGAACGGAAGCTGCACGTCGGACTGCAACACGCACGTGGCAAGCCTGCTCAGCGACTGGGTGGCACTGTTGGCGTGAATGGTGGCGAGCGTGCCGGAATGCCCCGTATTCAGCGCCTGCCACAAATCGAACGCCTCGGCGCCGCGAACCTCGCCAAGCAGGATCCGGTCCGGGCGCAGACGCAACGTTGCTTTGAGCAGATCGCGCATCGATACTGCCGGAGTGCCAGGCACTTCCCGCCGTGCTTCCAGACGCACAACGTTGGGCTGGGACAACTGAAGCTCGGCTGTGTCCTCGATCACCGCCAACCGGTCCGCTGGATCGATCAGCGATGCCAGGGCATTCAGCAGGGTTGTTTTGCCGGTTGAAGTTCCGCCGCTAATCAGAATGTTTTTGCGGCCCGCGATGGCGGTGCGCAGCAGAGAGAGAACCTCGGCGGTCATGCTGCCGACGCGCACCAATTCATCGGCGCTGAATAGCTTGGATGCGAACTTGCGAATTGAGAGCGTCGTACCGCCGATGCTACATGGGGGAAACACAGCGGCCACGCGGGAACCGTCCGGCAGGCGCGAGTCAAGAATCGGGCGGCCTTCACCGATCTCGTCGCCAAGTCGACGAGCGATATTCTTCACCGCGATCTGGAGAACTTCCTCCTTAATCGTGATGCCAACAATTTCCTCAATCACTCCCGAGCGCTCAACGAAGATGCGGCCATTCCCATTCACCATAACCTCGGAGATCGTTTCGTCGAGGATCAGGTGCTCGATTGGCCGTAGAAACGGCAGAATGATTTCGAAGTTCATCATAGAAGTCCTTTCGCACGTTGGTCGAAGTAGCTGGTATTGCGGTCCAAATAATACGGTTTGAGATAGCAGAGCGTAGGCGGCAAGGGATTCAACCCGTCATAGGCGAGCACAATCGATTCCGCATTTTTCAGTTCGGCGAATGTCTTGGGCTCGAAGACGAAGTCGCGCTGAAGGTTGTAGCTCTTGCTTGTGCTCAACGTCGTGCGCTGGGCGGCGGCGCGCCCGGTGAGCAGACTGACTCCGGCGTCCTGCCCGTTTTCCGAGATGGTGTAATTCAGTTTGAACTGTTCCTCTTTGCCGCACATCTCGGAAGCGGTCTTGGCGCTGAAGTCGTCCGACAGAGCCAAGAAGATCTTTGTGCGGAATGTCTGGAGAAGAGTGCGCCATGCCTCCCCGGACAAGGTTGAGCGCAGCGAACTGATGCTCTGGGTCGCGACAATGGGGATGCATTTGGCTTGACGGGAGAGGGCGAAAAACTTCTCGTCGCCGGTTGGGTCGCTCTCGCCAACAGTCGCAAACACGTGATATTCGTCGCAGAGGAACATAGCAGGGCGAAACGTGCGGTTCGGCTCGGCCTCCATCTGCGGGACCCTGCCGATCATCGCCCGCTGAAAATCCTGCTTCATCAGGGTGCCAATCGTCTTCGCGAGTCCTGGATTTCCGGCGACCGGAAAATTGAGGGCGACGACTCGTCCTTGCTCGATCAAATCGGCAAACGGCGGCAACGGTTTGCCATAACGCCCGTCATGATTCGCCTTGGGATCGTACGTCTCTTTCGGCGGACAAAACGTGTAGGCCACAGATGGGTTGTCGTCAAACAGTGAGAGGAAGACAGAGATGCCTTCAACGATGGATGTCCGAAGCTTGGGCTCGATGCGCATCCAATCGTGGGTGAACCATCGCTTCACCGCCGCGAACTGCGCCTGTTTACGCGGGTCGATGCTACCGACGGGACCAGTCTTCGACAGGAGGTCATACGGGATCGATTCCTCCGTGAGCAATGCCTCCAGTCCATCGCAGCAAAAGGCCTTCATGCGGCCTGTGTCAGCATCCGGCTCCCAGACAAAGCGATCCAGGTGCGGGTGTGCGCTGTAGGCGTCGAGTTCGATCAGGACATACTGCGTGCTCATCCGCTGCTCGCCTTCTTCGATCCGCTGGGATAGAAGTGCCGGATTGATTGCGCACTCATAAACGTCAAATAGGGTGACGTAGTCATAGAGCGTCTTATGCAACAGGATGATGAACTTCACCAGGTTGGTGTAAGCCTGTTGCCAGAACGGCTCCTTGCCCCTGCCGTAGAGATTATTGAGCAAGCTGGCGATTCCGTAGGCAAGCGCGTATGCTTCCAGGTCGTTATGCAGGGGGTTGTACCGGTAGTTGCCGTCGAGGTTGACTTCCATGTAATCCTCCCCGCGGCCGTGGGATTCAAGAATCGATTTGACCTTGTAGCAGAAGTCGCCTTTGACTTCCAGTACGAGCGCCGCCGCACGGCGTTGCTGGTCGCGGCTCGCAAAGCCCAGGATCTGGTCGGCGAACGGATAGATGCAGCAGGTTGTCTTCCCTGAGCCGATGGCGCCCACCACGAAAATTCCGGTGTAAAGTCCGCGTTCCGGGATGACAAGCCAGTGGGGAGTCTCTGCCGCCTCGTGTTTCCTCTCGTGGTGGATTTCTCCCAGGATGAGAAACAGGGCGGCACGTTGTGCGATCTCGGGGTAGGGAAGTAGTGGGCCCAGGGTTTTTCGCTTAGCTGAGTCCGAAAAGATGTAGATGAAAGACAACAGGACGGCCATGGCAGCGTACGGGGTCGTAAACAGCATGGCGCAGTAGGTCCACTTGAACCCGTAAAAGATCGCCGGCCGCTCGGCCAGGATGAGTTGGAGCACCGGATCGCCGCCGGGGAAGGGAAGCGCTAAAAACAGAGCAAGCCCAACACAGGCGCCGGTCACGAAGCTGATGAAGGAACGGTTCTCAAGTATGAGTTGCACGGTGGACCTCCTGGTTTGAGTTGTCAGCTTTGCCGGGCGTTATTGGCATCGGAAGTGTCCGGCTCGACGGCCTCCGTTTTCTTGCTCCATTCCATGAAGGCGCGGTCCTTGCGGAAAGCCTTCCGCAGAATCTCGCTCACGACGTAGCCCTGCGGGCTGTCGAGGAACTGCGAGTAGGCACGGAGGCTGTCGAGTACATCGGCGTCAATGCGAATATCGAGCCGCTCTTCGTCTTGCTTCTTTTTGGGTTTGATGAATGTCTGCATACGTCCTTTCTCCTTCGGTCATTTAGTAGGGCCGGACGGGTAACCCGGCCCGGTGCGAAAACGGAAGTTCTGGTGGGAGCGACCCGCCCTGCGACGACAGGAGCAGGGGCAGGCTGGTGGCGGCGAAAGCCGCTCCAGACCGGGGTCGCTCCCGCCAGAACCTTGACCCCCGCGCCCGCCACACACGGCGTGACATTTATGCCACAACCATCGCTTTTCCAAACACATGCAATAGGCACAGGGGCAAAAACTACTTCGAAAACTACCCGAAAGTAGCTTGCTGCGCTACTTTCGGTCGTCATGGGACTTTTCTCCTTTAGAATTCGAGCGGGCAACCGTGCCAAACAGATCGTAAGTTTGAGGCAAGAGATGCGTCCGGAACTGCACAGTCTGCGCAGGTTTTGCGATTGATTCCGGGGACAAAATCGCAATGACAGTAGCAGCGCCGTCGCGCTTCCATTGCGAAAACAGTTGCTCGTATTTCGAATCTGAAAACTCAGCCCGGTCCGCACGCAGTTGAATCAGTTTTGCTTGATTGATCCCGCTCATATCGCGCCGTTCGTATGCGTCGCGTACCTTGAAATATTCAATGACGCGAGTGGCAAGCGGATCGACCGGCTTGCAATTGCTTGCGCCAAACTGACTCGTGAACATCCGTTCGGCCGCCAAAAACCGATCAGGCGAGCAGGCAAGGTAGAGGAGTTCCGCACGCGCAAGGCGTGCAAACAAAGAACGGTATTCACGAAGGTGCTGTTCAAATCCGCTCGTCGAATGGAGCCCCTCATCGACATAGCAGAAGTGAACAGTTGACGGATTCTTGTTCCCGGAGGGCTCGACATAGATGGGCGATTTGTCGACAAAGTAACGCATGGTGCTTGTGCCTTTCCCGGCACTGCGGTAAAGTTTTCGCGGCAGATGCTCATTGCCGATCCCGAGTTCCTCGCCGAAAAACGAAACCTTCTCTGCTTCAGTTGGGAAGAAACGGGACGCAGGATTCGAAAGAACAAAATCCAGCATCATGAGGCGGCGCTTGATCGCCAGAGGTTCTCTCTCGCGCCGGTTCCGGTTGTCAGCTTCGCCCATCGCCGTGTAAAAAGGTTTCGAACAGAGGTGATAAAGCATGCGATCATGGCGCATTGCCGTCACCTTGACGTGTCCATATTTGAGCGCTTTTTCGGCCAATGCCACCCCGGCATAGCCTGGGACTTTCCCGGTGAATGCTGCGTAGTGCCGGCGCAGGAAGAAGCCACTATGAAGTCCGGCGGTACACAGAAACGATGCCTCGGACTCGTTGTAGCCGAGAGATTGAATACAAAGAATGCGTTGGTTGTTGTCCATGGAATTGCTCACAGAGAAACCAGTCCGCTAACGATTTCCGTGTCGTAATGGGCCGGACTGCCAAGCCCGCTGCCGGGCGAATAGATCTTCAAGCCTGCCGCGCGTTTCGCTTGAAGCTGGCTTTCTTTGTAGTGGCCGGTTGCCAGTTCCAGATCGACTTTCTCCATCTCCTGGTCTCTCGATTCGTACTCGATTCTGAGATCGGGAAACACGACGCGCCCATCGATAACGCGCAGGCCATTGGCTTCCGCGATCTTCTCTTTGCGTGCGGCGGGATCTCCAGATTCACGCGAATTGCCGGGTTTATTGAGTTCGCTGTAGACTCGTTTCTTGAGTTCAAAATCGAGGGCAACGCGGCGGACCGTACCGCCTTCGCCCTCAATACGCGCGGCTTCCTGCTGGTACATTTTGTAGATGCCGATATCGTGTGGCGCTTCAGATGGCTTCACGAATCCGGCGTAAAATTGTTGTGCGTCTTCGCTATTTGCCCGTGCCTTCGCGCGGCGCACCAAGCTGCGGCCTGAAGCGGTAAGCACCACAACCGTCTCCGATTTCGTTCCTCGTTCGCGAGTGATGACACGGCGTTCCGCGAGACCGCGTTCGATGACTTGGCGCATTTCGCGGTCGAATCTGGCGGTATTTCCGCCATACCGATACGTCATCAGATCCGCGGCAGCGACGGTGCGGAACTTTCCGATTTCGGCCAGCATCTCCTGTTGACTTTGTGTCAAACCGGTATCACGTGAACGTTCGCGAGAAGCCCGTTCCTTGCGGCCGGGGTCGTCAGAGCGATCGGGAATATCCCGCCGCATGCCTCCACGTTCGACGGCAAGCGCGAGGACTCCCTTATCGCGTTCCTGCTGATAATCGACGCCCTTTTTCAACTGAAGGCCGCGTGCGGAATAGGCGCGCCCAAGCGCCGAACCGTTGAACGTCGTCCCTTCGAATCGATAGGACATGCCGTTCAACTTGCCGCTCGATTGAATACTCGGCAGGACGGCAACGCCGCTCTTTTCGAGCCTGGCGATGAACTCACTCATGCCAGGCTTTCCATCTGCCGCGCCGTCGATTATTCCCGCTAGTTTTGTGCGAGTCGAATCATCTGAACCGCCGTTTACGCGTCCTTGCGAGAGCGGCATTCTGCTTGCCGCCGGGCTTTCCTGCTCACGAATCTCGAGTTCATTATCGATGGATCGGCCCATAGTTTATTCCCCAATCAGTTTGGTCAGCTCATCGGAAATGCTCGACCCTGTGCGCAGTTGCTTTTCAACGTGGGCGAGTTTCTTCCCTGTGTCTTTGAGCAGAAGCTTACGACTTACCGCAAGAACAACAGCACAAAGGTTGAAGAAGAAAAGCGCGACGAACCAAGCGATCGTGCTGCCGTAGCGATGCAAAATTAAGTCGCGGTAGGGAGCAAGAAAGACGAGTTCGCCTACTACATAGAGGCTCAATGCAATCGCGATCACGGAGGCAGCAAAGATCGAATTTGCGATCATGGCTTGGCCTCCTTGAACGCCTGGTCGTCGCGCAAATAGGTAATGGTGAGGCCGAGTGGATTTACCGGGATCATGTCGTTCGGGACGTTGTCGCGGAAAGAAAACTGAATGCTGGCGACGAACTTTTCACGGCGCAGTTCGGAGCGATCCGAACCAGACAGGTAGATTTTTTCAAAGTCGACCGCTGCATGAAATGGAGAGGTGCGCAGGTCCTGCAGCACGATATTCATCACGCTGACTTCAACATCTTCGTTGGCCGAGACGATGTAATTTTCAATCGCCTTCGTCTTGCGATTCTGGTCCATGCAAGCGGAAGCGAGCTTCGAATCGAGGAAGAATAGCGAGCGGGCGAAGTCATCGCGAAGCGTTGCGCGGTTGCGGCTGTAGTGGTCGTGCACGAACCGAGTGAGAAAATATTTGATCTCGGGGACTTGCGGACGGTACGTCATGCTGCCATATGACACTGCTTCGGCGCGTCCCACTTCGTCAATGCGAATGACGAAGGGCTTGAACTCCTGGAGCACCGCATAGGTGCGGTAGTTCAAGGCGAGAGCACCGAGCGCCACAAAAGAGACGCAGAGATTCGCGACGCGGAGATGCCTGTTGGTCACGAGAGTGGAGCCATATTGCTCCATGTATTGCTGACGAGCGTCGTTGAAATCCTTGACGGGCGGCGGCAGAAACGGAACAGCGTGGGTTAATGGTTCTGTCTGATGTTTGGTCATAGTTGTTATCTCCACCAGCCAATGCCTGGGAACGCATGATCGCCAGACTGGCCGGAAAATATGGAAGCCGTTAGACTCGGCACTTGGCGGATTCCCCAAATGAACGAGATCGAAAGCATAAGGATTTGGAAGAACAGACCGGCTATCGTCGGCGCGTCGTAGGGCTTCGGGTGAACCTGGAAAAAGTTGAGCATCACCTGCGCGTAGACATACACGAAGGCATTCCCGATGACGGGGTAGAACGAGTATTGAAGTAGCGCTTTCAGCCAACCCCAGAAAAGCCATTCCATGTGCGGAACGATGAAGAATGGAATGAATACCGGTCCAACCAGGACGCAAACACCCACAGCTACAAAGCCGTAACTGATCACGCCGAGCATAACGGCCTGAGCGATCGAGAACGCAATGACAATCAGGGAATAGCGAATCACTTGCATCACGTCGAGGATGGATGGCCCGGTAGGCGCCTCCATGCTTTCGTACACTTGCACCAACATGGTTGCGAAGTCGTCAATGCTGTGGCCTTCGATCTGGGCGGCAAGATCTGCCCCCTGATCGGTGATCAGTTTATGGAAGGAGAGCCCGATGCCGGGGAGTGGTTCGCTATAGTACTTGAGCATGCCGAACGCAAACGCGATTTGCATGAGAAGGGATGCCAAGCGGTCGAAGCGCATCCCCGCGCCCGATGAGCTCGAAAGCGCGAGTTGGACGCCACTCCAAACGATCAGGATTGTGGCGAACCCTCTAAATAGATTGAGCCCAAAGGTTTGAAACAGATTCGAGTGCTGGGTGAGAAGTTGCGTTATGGTCTGGACGAACCAGTAGTAGTAGCTGTTTTCCATTTGAGTCTTCCCCTTGCTGCCTTACGGCAGGCGGTACGTTCTCAGTACTTGGGCGGCGCCACTCAGATGTTGCGCGTCAATGACCGGTGCCATCCTGCGAAACTCGATGTCGTTATTGATGCTTTGGACTTCGGCATCCCGGCGGGCTTTGGTATCGACCATCTGCTGATCGAGCACGGATCCGAGCAACTTGTTGGTGTCCTGATTGCTGCGCACCGTGATGAGAGTGGCGGCATTAATTTTGTTGAGGACGCCAACCTCGGTGTTGAGATCGGGGTTATCTGAAAGCGAATCACTTTCAAGGCTGGTAATCGCGGAGTCCACCGCAGCCGAGTTGCCGCGCATCTTTCCTAACTGGTCAAGTGCGTTGATCGTCGCGCCATCGCGCAACTCGACGGTGGCGTAACCGCGAGAAATCTGGTCCTGCTGCGAGTAGTCGATCGATCCCCACACGGGCCCATAGTTGTTGAGAGGCGTTACCGATTGTGAGTAGCCAACGGCACTGCCATTGCCAGTCCGCAACGCTCCAATCCAACCAGCTGTGGTGCCGTAAGTATTGGTTGCCGACGGAAGTTGCCATGGAGTCAGAATCGCTTTCCATCGGGCTTTTGATGTGATCATCCGTGCGTTGGTGACCATCTGGTTGTATTGACTCGTGACCATTTGATAGGTATTGACTAGTTCGTTGTACTGCTGCTCCATCTCGGCGAACTGTTCAACCAGCTTGCCGTAACTCGCCGGATCGAACACGGTAATCAACGCAAAAGCCGATGGAACCAAAGTGCCGAGCAGCGCGAAAGCTAAGAGTTTCTTGGTAGTCATGTTGGGTGGTCTTCAAGGGGGAAGTCCCCTCAGCGCGTCTCCTCTACGCGCGCAAACGTTCGAGTTTCCTGGTTGCGGCCATGTTCGACCATGCCGCTGGCGATGGCGAGAATACTCAACAACACGAAGGTCATCCCGAGCCTATTGATCAGTTGAAAGGCTCTTGGCGCGACCATGCGAAGTAGCATCAGTTGAAGCATTGGATATGATCCTTTCGGGTTATAAATTGGCAGGCAGTCTGTGGCCTGCGTATTCTGGCAATAAAAGGTCGTCTGTCAAGACAATCTTGATTCGGTGGCCTTCCCGCACCGTGAACGTAGGCAGCACATTCAGGAATCGATCCAGAATGTGAAGTGCGGATTGCGAGAGGCTCTGCGAAGTCCCTCGCTGGTAGGCGTCGATGCCGTTCGATGTGGCGCCGTAATTGGCTCCGGCTTGCGCGACGCCGGCGATCGCACCGATGGCGAGACTGGCGCCGAAAATCTGGACGTAATGATGATTGACCTGATCGCGCAGCCCCGTCTCGCCGGTCTGGTTCAAGGCCTGGAACTTGTCAAGCGAGTGGACGTAGCCGTCCGGCATTATGAGACGGCTGAAAAATACAGCGAGGCGCTGTTGTCCTACGCCCGAGACCTTTTCCACCTGCCCTAAAACACGCGTTCCCTGCGGAATCAGGAGTCGCTGACGGTCATGCGAATAAACGTTAGTCGTGACCATCACGTTGACTGGCCCTGAAAAATTGCCGTCCAGTCTGTTGGTGAGGACGGTCTCGACGATAGTCCCTTCGAAGAGCCGGTAGAACTTACCTTCGGCTTCTTGGAGCGACGGATCGTCGGTGCGCACTCGCCGTCGATCTAAATCCCGAGGCGGGGCAGCGGGGGATGTCTTAATCTCAGCCTTCAGCTCAGCATTGGGGAGTCTGGCAGGTTCCTCAACGTAAGTCCCACGAGATGGCGGCGCCAATTCATTGCGATAGGTGAGAGCGATGTTTGAGGCAAACAGACCCCGTTCTTCCTTTTTGGCGTGATCGAGCGCCAGGATCTGACGTTTCGTCTCAACTTGTGAACGCTCCTGCGGAATTGTTGCCAATCCGCCTCCCCGCCCGTAAGCAATATTCTGCGACGGGGCCGGTGGCGGAGTTGGGGTGGCGAGCGCAGTCTTCTCCGCAAGTTCAGCCTGGGCTTTGGCAATATCGAGGTGCTGCTGCTTATCTTTCAGCTTGCGAGTCTCGGCAGCAAGAAAGTCTTTGTACTGCTGAATCTCTTGGCCGTTCGATGATAATTGCGTTTGTGGCGGAGCCGGCCGGACCTTGTCCTTATTCGTCCCTCCCGGACTAAAATACATGGTTGCCAGCATCAAGCACGTGAGGGCGAGGACCGCATAGGTGCGGATACCTTGAGGAATCACCCCGGGAATACGTGGCGTTCTAAATGACACCTGTGGGGCGTTCGCGTTTGGGTCCGGGGAATTAGGATTCGTGGTGTTCTGATTCGTGTCGTTCATAATCATCTCTCCCTGGTGAAGACGAAGCGCTTCTTGCCAATAGCCAGATATCCGCTCTCGAGCACCTTGCCGACGATGTAGGTCCCGTCTCGATACTCGAAGTTGACGATGCTCGGCGTTCCGTCCTTTACCTCGTAGAGTGTGGGTGTCTCCATGGGGCGTGCCTTAATATAAGTGAACCGGCCGTCGTCGAAGATGGCGCTCACCTCGAATGGCTTCTTGTTGCGTTGGAATCGATAGCCGAAGTTCACTGACGCCGTGTATGAGTTCGTGAATGAACTCATCTTGCTCTCAATGGTTTTCTGGACCGCCAGTTGCGCATCCTTTGCCTGGCCGCGTGCTGCCTCCGCCTGCAGACGGTATTCATCGATCCGTTCGACCGGAATGTACTTCACCGGTCCGTTAAGGGCGAGTTGGATAGCCTCGCCGTGGGGTTGCACGAAGATTTTCAAATCGGGCGTTCCGTCGCCTAATTCAGCGAGGACGAAAGAATATATGACGTTGCGGCTACTGATCAAGTTAAGGTTCGTGGCTGCATCGGCCTTGGCGGGTTTCACGTACGCCAGATTCGCAGCACCGTTGACGACCCAGTTGTCCTTGTCGCCAATCACGAAATCCATGATCTGCTCGCCAGGCGGCAACGCGATTATCGTGGTGTACCGGAGACGAGTCCGAACGGAGATGATGTCGCGCTCGGTGTATTCGACCACGCGGGCTGTTCCCGGCGTTTCTACCCCGGAAATCACTGATTTATGGTCACCAGCCGAGGGTTTGATTGCGAAAATACTGCGGGCTTTCTGTTCAGCGGGTTCATAGTAGAGCATCTTGGCCTGCGGCGGTCCGTCCTCGACCGTGTTGATGCGAGTAACAACCGCGCGGGAGCTACGGCTTGGATTGGAGGCAGCCACGGGAGAAGGCTGGCGGCCTTTCGCGCGTTGTTTGGACGTGGTGTCAGGTTTCACCGGCGTCTGCGGCGTGTCACCGAAATGCCGCCAGCCATTTTGTATGGGAGGTGCTGGTGTCCTATCTTCGGCACCAGAGACTGCTGCAAACGCCAACGTCCATACCGCCGGCGTCAGCGCAAAAAGAATCATTCGTCGTTTCATCTGTTTGTCCTCTCTGTTCGTTGTTCTGTAAGCGGGTTATCGATCGCGCGCTTCTGGGTTGCAAGGTATTTGAGCCCTTGCTCGAAACCGTACTGCTCAAAGGCGCGCCGTTTGAGATTGTTGTCGACGGCGTTGTTGGTAAAAAGCCAATAAGAATCGGCCGAGACGTTCAACTCCAGGACCTTGGAGATATCGGGGCGCTTGAGCAACATCTGCTGCTTGGGCCGTAATCCGGCGATGAGATCCAACTCCGTTTCATTGAGCTTGAACGCTTCGCGGTACTGATTCCGGTCGAGCCGGGAGTTTGCGAGAAAGATGAGCGAAGCACAACTGTCAGAGACAATCTGAAGCATGCCGCTTTCCGCCAGGTCACCAGCAGACTGTGTAGCTAGGATCATCGCCGCGTTGAATTTGCGCCAGGTCTTCATGGCTTCGACGATGTATTGCTTCACGGTGGCGTTTCTTAGGAATCTCCACGCTTCGTCCACAATCGAGATCTTGAACGTGTCAAGCGCCGCAGGATCGCAGATCTCGTTGCTTGCGCGATGTAGCAGATAGAACAAAAGGGGTTCGATGACCTGCGGATATTCGTCCATGCCCGCGAAGTCGAAGGTCTGGAATCGCGCAAAAGTCAGAGTATCGTGAGGATTGTCGAATACGTCGCCGTACTGACCGCCCTCGGTCCATCGGCGCAGATACTGCTCCAGGTGCTTGGGCAGGATGTGGAGCAACGTCAGCAGCCGGCGCTGCGAAACATCAATGTGATAAAGGCTTCCAATTTGCGTATACAGTTCACGCTCGTCCTGATCGCTCATCGTGAAGCCGCCTGAGGATTCAATCAGCACCTTCACGAAGGAGAAGAGGAATTGTTTATTCGCCGGCGTTGGCGGCAAGCTAAAAGGATTGATGGTGAACCTGCGGTCCTTCAGCGCGATTGGCAAGTAGCTGCCACCGAACTGGTGCGTCAGCATTTCGTACGAACCGCCGATATCGAAAATTACGGTTCGCGGCGTGTATTTCTGCGTACAGGTGATCAGAAAATTAAGCAAGAAAGACTTTCCGGATCCGGATGTCCCTAGAACTACCGCGTGGGCGAGATCGAGGTAATGGAGACTAAACCAGAAGAGCGATTTCTGGCGAGTCTCCAGCACGGCCGCACACTCGGCGCCAAGATGGGCATCCCAGGGCTGGCCTGGATTCGGTGAAAACACGAGCGAGAGATCGGCGTAGCAGGAACTGGGTAGATAGAGGCTTCGCAGGTTGTGCCGGGAATCGCCAGGAATCGCTGCCATGAAGGCATTGAAAAGGTTGTACCGCTCTTCAAGGAGTGTCGCGCCTTGGCTGGCAAGTGATTTGAACGCTTCTGCCGCGGATTTGTCGAGGCGCTTCCGGTCGAGATCGTAGAGTATGACCGTCAGGGTAAATTGGCCGAAGGAGATGCCTTTCAGCTCGAGCGCAGTCAGGCACTGGCCGAGATCATCGACCAGGGCGCTCTGCGATTCATCGACCAGTTGATCGCCAGGAGCATTCGGTCCGCCTTGTACATTCAAATGAGAAAGCAGGCTGGTTTTTGAATTGAACGCGTGCCGCTGGTTTCGCTTGATCAACTGCCGAATCTCGTAGTTGTCGACCGGCACAAACTCGGTCGCGATGATGTATTGCGAAGGCAGTTCTTGCAGGTTTCTCAAGATGTTTGCGTAGGTTTTGGCGGGCAGATCCTTGAGCGTCAAAACCTTGATGAAATAGTCGTCCAATCGCAGATGGTCGCGGTGGCACTCGATCGCCGAATCGCAAACAAAATAGTCTAAGAAGCGGTCATGACACAACGGGACCAGGTCAGCTTTATTCGGGTTGAAATTGAGCAGGCGCCGGTAGAATGTGAATACTTCCTCTTTCGTTGCGACGCTCAGTTTCACCGCGTCGCGCAACTGGACGATAAAGCTGTTGACCTTGTTAATCAGAGTCTGTTCATTGCGATTGATTTCATCGTCGATGAGCTCAATTGTTTTTTGCGCAGAGAACAAAGATCGAACGGCGGCAAAAGGATCGCTACGAATTCTGCGAAGTTTCTCGTCCAGCATGTCGAGATCATGAGAACCCTGATACAGAATCATGATGTGATTGCTGATCGTGAACAGATCGTCTGCCTTAGCCTCGATGTCAGATGCCCGATTGCGGAGGGCCTGATCTACAGGGATGTCTGGGTGCTGCGATGGCGGCGCGATGCGAGTGCCACTGCGCTTGATTGAGTGCTGAAAGATTCGGAATTTGGAATCGAGTGGGCGAATCCCTGCCTCAATGACTCTGGCCACGTCGTCCAAGTCTTCAGGCGTACGGCATTCAGGATCGAGAGGTTCCACGTTGAGCAGCACCCCGACGAATCCACTCTTGGTCAAAAAAACATTCTTGCTAAGAAAGCAGTGGATGTCGACGGAGGAGTTGACCGCGCCAGCGTGGTTGAAGTCCTTCCCTATGCGAGAGGGTTTGATCATGAGACCTCCTTTACGTAGTAAACTTCGCGTTTTGCTGGGTCATAGCGAACCTTGGAGCTGGCCGCATTGACGAGGATGCGCAGCATCTGCGGATCTTGTTTCGTCGTAATGCGCGCAATGCTGAACAGCAGAGCAAACATGATGATGCCGCCCAGCAGACTAGAGAAAGAGCAGAACGTCGCCGCTCCGATGACCAACGATCCAAAGCAGAGCCGCCGCTCAACGCCTAGCAGGTTGAGCGGCTTGTTCAATGATTTGAACGTTACATTTTGCTGCGGGAGAGACATAAGGTTATAACCCAAATAACCAAGCTAGGAAGGATGCGGCGCTAACGGCCATCCCCACCCCTGCGACCAGGCCGGCGAAGTGCCTTTTAGAACTGCCGCCCTCAGAGTAGGCCAGAGTCAAACCACCGATGACGATCGCAATAAGTGACAGGCCCTTAGCCAGGGGGCCTGTAAAAAATGCCAAAAGATTGGCGAGGGCTATTTCCCAGGGCGTAGTTCCCTGTTGTCCGTAGCCTGGAGCGGCTGTTAATAGAACGAGCGTAGCCGTCCGCCCGATAGTTCCGAAGATGCCCGCTTGGGCCTTCGGGTTTTCAATATTCAAGGGTGACTTCATGTTGATCTCCTTTTTCGTTCTGCTTCTCTTACTACCTTCAAGACTGCGACCCGCTTCCATATCAGGAACGTACGGGCACAGCTCTCCTGTCCTTCTATAAGGTGCTTTTGTTCAGTTAGTTAGATTCGGTTTTAGTGACTCAAAAAGTACACCCGCGCCCTTTGGCAAATTGCAATAGGGGTGCCTCTTTTACTGTCAACAGTTGGAAACATCGCGGACAATATAGGTGTTCGAGAACGCCAGCAATTCTCAACGACGGTGTCCGCCAAACCAATTGCCGCGCGGCGATTACTGTCCAACCAATCGACAACCCTGAACCAAGCCTGGATTTCCACCACCGCCAAATCGGCAGCGCCCTTGCAATCGAGAGATTCTCCAAAATGCTGACAGGCTGGTCGTCTGTTTCCCGCTGGTGAGTCGAACTGCCGAGTCCTAACAACACCCGCCGCCGCTGCTTCCGCGGTTGTCTGATCCGCGAGGTAGATATAGTTCTTCCCGCGTTCCATAAGCAGTCGCCTCCGCGACGGCAATTGATCGCCGTAGACGTAGAGTGCCCGCACCAGATGGAGGTCCCTTTTCTTACGAAACCTTCCGCACGGCAGGCTCTGACTTCCTTCATCATTCTTTCAACGTCATCTTCTACCATGGCTCCCTCCTTCTGGTTCATAACAGCGTGATCACCGCATCAATGCAAATGAAAGGCCAAAGCTCATTCAGACTCTCCTAGCAAGAGATCATGCCGCAGGATATGGCTGCCCGAAGAACGCGAAATGGCTGATTTCTATGCCGGAACGTTAATACACGTTGCATTGACACGCACCACTTAAACGCCGATCCAGATTATCCGGCATCGGGCGTATAGGCATATTCAACACGCAAATGTTTTCGCTTGAGCACGAACATCCATTCGTCAATTTCTGGTGGGACTACACTAACCACGCACGTTTGGGGCACAATGGGATGGCACGCCACGTGCTGAAGTTGCCATACGTGAATGACATCAAGCAGAAAATGGAAATCGCCCGCGAGGCGTTGCTGTGGCATCGGGCAGTTCGAGTTGCCGCAGTTATAGGTTTTATCGTTTACCCGCTGCACGCAGTGGTGGACTGGATTACATTCCACGATATGACGGCGGTTCACATTCGCTTGATCACGTCGGTCGCTGCCTGGCTCGCTTTTTCATTAGGATTTACGCGCTGGGGATCCCGTTATCGGCAGGTCCTCATCGCGGCCCCATTCCTGATTGGTTATATCGGATTCGAAGCGATTGTGGCGCATGAAAAGGCTTTTGATTCTGTCTATGAAGATGCGCTGGATAGCTTCTTCGCATTTTATTGTGTATTGCTGCCAGTGAAGACGTACAACGCTGCGATTGTGGGCTTTAGCATGGTCGCAATCTCGCTTGGTAACAGCTTTTTTTGGGGACACAAAGTACCTGACATCGCACTGATACCTTTCGGTTGGGGATTGACGCTCACAATCTTCCTGGTTTGCAGACAAACAGCGAATAGCCTCTGGGAAAAGGAATTCGAAGCACGGGACAAGCTAGAGAGCACAGTTAAAGAACTGCGGGAAACGGAAGAGAGTTTGATTCAGTCCGAACGCATGGCAGCAATTGGAAGGCTTATCCCAGAGGTGGCTCACGAGCTGAGAACTCCTCTGTCTACCATAAGGTTCACCGCTACTCATTTGGAGAGAGCCGCCAAAGCATTGACCGAAGGACTGGATGCTGCGAACAAACATGTCCAGACGGTTCTGGAAAATGTGCCCTTGATGGTTAAAGGCGTAAAACACGCTTCAGCCGTAATCGATAATTTGACCCAGTATGGGAGCATGTCAGGTAAGCAAGCAGAGATGACCGATATCAATGTTGTTGTTGACCTGGCTGTCTCTTTAATCGCTATAAAGGCCCACAATCGCAATATCGTCATTCATCGAGAATATGCATCCCTTCCTTACGTTTTATGTAAACCGCATGGAGTGACGCAGGTACTCATTAACGTGCTTGACAATGCGTGCGACGCAATTGTCACCACACCTGGAAATATCTGGATACAGACGGCAGCTTTCGATCGCATCATATCTGTCACCGTCAGGGATGACGGGATTGGCATTTCGACAGAAGTATTACCACATGTGTTTGATCCGTTTTTCACGACAAAGGGAGACCGGCGTGCAGGCATGGGGCTCGGTTTACACATCTCTCGCCGCATTATTGGAGAGGAGGGAGGTGCGATATCACTAGACAACGCATCACCAGGGACAATGGTTACGATTACGTTGCCTATTCGATCAGACCGGTAACCCACAATCTCTGCATTTTTTTAGCTTGTTCTGAAGCGTTCTGAGTTCAATACCTAACAGCTTGGCTGCATCCTCTTGCCTTCCCCTAGCTTCAAGCATTGCCTTGCGAACCTCACCACACTCAAAGTGGAGAACTCGCTCAGGGAGGCTGTTCAGAGTGTCGTTGCCGGGTATGTTTTCCGCCTTCGGCGAATCAATCCGCAGATCATCCGGTTCGATGTAGCGTTGTCTACATCTTATTGCACTACCTTCAACAATACTGAGTAGTTCTCGAACGTTTCCGGGAAATGTATATTGTTGAAGTGCCTTGATAGCAGCATCGGAAAAGCCAAGAATGGTCTTGAACTCCTGCCCGTTTTTCAAACCACCGCGCTGATGCTCAACGGCTATGAAGCGCTCCAGAAAATATTTCGCCAGAAGAGGAATATCTTCTGAACGATCCCTGAGCGGAGGCATTAACAATTTAAATTTGTTGATTCTGTAGTAGAGGTCCGCCCGAAACCGGCCTTCCTTTACTTCGGATTCAAGATTTCGATTTGTGGCACAAATAACTCGCACGTCAACTTTTATCGGTTTCGTTGTCCCAACGCGGCTGAAAGCATTGCCGTCCAAGACACGCAACAGGAGGCTCTGGAATGCAGGCGTCATCTCGCCTATTTCATCAAGGAATAATGTTCCCTGATCCGCCTCCTCTAGATGTCCCTTGCGGTCGATAGCGCCGGTGAAACTCTCCTTCTTCGTTCCAAACATTTCGGAGGGTAGAAGAGTCTCAGTGAGGGAGCCACAATTGATGGGCCAAATGAGTCCGCGACGAGAAAAGCCCCCATAATGGATCGCCTGGGCGAGCCAATCTTTACCCGTGCCTGTCTCACCCTGAATAAGCACCGGACCGGGATGATCAACAATTTGCAGAGCCTCCTTAATGAGATTGGTGATAAGAGGGCTCTGTCCGATGATCGACTCGAAACCGAGACCCTCCTTTTTCAAAAGCGATTTCTTTTGATGAGCGAGGGAATCTCGTTGCTCAGCGAGATGGTAGGCGTCGACTGCTCCTCGCAAAATGTGGCTCAAGTAGTCTGGATGGGGTGGCTTGGCTATATAGCTGTGTATGTCAGCGTTATTGCTTGCTCTTGTTAAACAATCATCTCCGTATCCCGTCATAAGGATGCGTTTAATAGCAGGCCGGTCCTTTTTCAATTGCTCTAAAAACTGAACACCAGATGCTCCTGTCATGCGTTCATCAACAAGGGCAACGAGGACATTATCGTCCAACACCTTAAGAGCTTCTGCCGGTGAAATTGCAGAAACAACATCAAATTCTGTTCTTAAATGCAATATTAGCGTCTTCAATAGATCGACGCTGTCATCGACTATCAGAATACGTGGGCGCCCGTTCATGACATCATACCTTAACATAAATTGGCTCTTGTTCGGGGCTGATTGGTTTGGGGACACCGCCTTTTGCATCTCTGCAAAGGAGCGTATCCTGAGAAGCTGGTGCGGACCCATGCTGCTACTCTGGAGGCAAATCGATTCAAGATGGCCTTTTCATCGTTTAGGGATGTCGTTTGACGGCGTCAAATACCCGGCCTGCTTCATCCTACGAAGATCACAGAGGCAAGACTGGAAAGGTAACGGATCGCTCAAGACCACTGAGATTCTCTATTGACAAGTAGCCACTTTGAGGGCATCTGTTGCCTGTGCACACCTGAAGTGTTGCACCATTGAAGGATTGCAGATGTGAAGACGATAGCGCTGATTGCTCAAAAGGGCGGAGTTGGAAAAACGACGATTGCAGTGAATCTGGCGGTTGCCGCCGGAATGCGGACGGCGCTGTTTGACCTCGATCAACAGGAGAGCGCAGTCATCTGGGCGGACCGGCGCAAGGACTATGTCCCTCATGTTGAGTTCCTGACCGAGCGGCGCTTGTCCGAGGCGCTCAAGGCGGCAGAAGCGGAGGACTTCGATCTGTCGATCATCGACACTCCGCCTTCGGCGGGGCCGCAGGCCTATTCGGCGGCGCAGGCTGCCGACCTGATCCTAATTCCGTGCCGGCCCAGCTTGATCGACCTCGACGCGATACGCCGGACCTCTCAGCTCGTTAAATCGGCTGGTGTGTCCGCGTTCGTCGTATTCAATGCTGCACCACATAGCGCGACAACGCTTCTTGACGATGCTCGCGCCATCGTCGAAGGTACGGGGCTCTCGACTGCTCCAGTCGTTCTCCGGGAACGCGGCGCTTACCGGTCCGCCTGGCCGGTCGGAAAAGCCGTCGTTGAATCAGATCCAAAAGGCAAGGCCGCCCAAGAGATTGCACAACTGAAAGATTGGGTATTTGAACAACTGCAAATGTGCACAACTGCACGAGTGCATATTCACGGAGTCGATTCCAATGGCTAGGCGCTCGATATTGTCTTCATTCCGCGATCAGCAAATGCCAAATGCGGCGGCAGCAGAACCTGTTTCTGAGCCAAAGAAGCGCAGCCGCGAGGCCAAGCTGCACATCGGTGGATATTTCGATCCTACGGACCAAACCATCGTAGCCTTCCAAAAGCTCAAGGTAGACTTGCGAATGTCACAACAGGAAATGCTGCTCGAAGCATTGCGCGATTTTGTCGCCAAGCAGAAATCCGCGATGGCATTTCGCTAACTATCTGAGCTGGGTTCGAGGACATCAATCGTCTCGGCCCGCCCTTTGAGGCGAGCCATGCGGCCAAGTTTGCTGCGGTTCTGCTCTCGCAGCGATTCACGGAACTCATCTCCCGATTTCTCCCACCATGCAATCGTCACAGTGCGAATAGGAGCTCTTGAATGCCGCCGTCGCAACTCGATCTGCACACCCATATCGGAAAGTCCGTTGACCTCTAGCGCCGCGGGATCGATGACTTTGCGCTGAAAATTGTCCGCCCGCGCGTAGGTGCCCGGTGGAACTCCCATCAACTCACGGAATCGCTCAACCGGAAACTCCTCCACGCATCTTTCCATGTTCGCCCGAAGCTGAATCAGCTCATACAGGGTGATCGCGTATTTACTTGTCATGGAGCAGACGATTTCGCCTTTGATGCGGCCCCACCGGCCGGACGTTTCCAGGATGGGCGTAAGTTTGCGTGGCAGACCGTATCGGAGAGTCGCACGCTTCGCCAGTTCCTTTGCCGAGATATCGAAAAAATCAAAGAGCCCGGTGATCACAACGCGCTTTTCCGGTCCTTCCGCGTCTCCCGAGGCGGCGACGTACACCACGTTCACCTTCACGGACATTAGCCGGACGAGGCTGTCCCGAAGCCGGTCGGAACTTTCATGCTTGGAGATGGCTTGCCGGACTGTGGCGAGCGGGATCTCCCATTCGGCATTCGGCTCCAGCAGCTTGCCACTGTCGTGCGCATGCTGGTAAAGCAGGTTGAGGATGGCGCGGTCGCTGGCTTCGAGCGCATGTGTGCCTGTCATCTCGATGAGTTCACCTGGCTTGGGGAAACCCAGGTGATTCGTTTTCTGCGCGGTGGTCAAACTGATAATGCTCATCTCGCCGGTTTACACTACCCTCACGTTGAGTCAAGTAGGATAGTGAACTCGCCGCCCGTTTGGTAGGAGATCTCCGCCCACTTGGTAGGAGACGTCCGCCCGTTTAGTAGGAGAAAGCCGCCCGTTTGGTAGGAATCAGGGCAATCAACCCACTGAGATTTCTGGTGTTTTCACTGCCTGAATCTGAACTTAAAAGAATTTGAATTTCTTGGCTGTGGATAAGTGCGCCTGTGAATAAGTTTGCCAAGCGCATTTTGTGATTGCATGATCAACCCATAACGCTATGGTGAGTCGTGCAACTTCTTAACCATTCAATGGAGTAAACCATGAGCCAAGCGAACACACCAACCGAAGAATCAGACGAACAGCAAGGATCTGGACCAAAGCGTCCTGTGGACACCGTAAAGATTGGCAATGTAGAAATTGCGATCTGGCGCAATCATGGCGCCAACGGCGGCTTCTTAACCGCATCCGCTCCAAGCATCCGATATAAAGACGAAAAGAGTGGCGAGTGGAAAGAGAGCATCAGCTACGGCGTGCTTGATTTACTTGCGTTGGCGGAAGCCGCCCGCGAAGCGAGCCTCAAAATCCGTGACCTGTCGAAGAGTAGAGTGCAAGGCCGGTAATCTGGCTGGATCATGGTTTGCACTGCATGAAGGCGCGAATCAACTCCGCCGCAACTTGCGGGACGATGGCATTGCCGTAGGCGCGCAGGCGTCCCACTCTGGCGGGAACCCCATTAGCCAGCACACGAACTCCGGGTTTAACTGGCCGCGCTTTTCCGTCTGGACAGAGGAGCCATTCGCCTCCCCAGCCTCCATGGCTTGTAGTGAGAGAGGACGGCCTTTCGTGCCGTACATTTCCAGACTCGTCATCTGACCGTGGGCCGATTTCCAGTCTCTCGCCGCAGGCGTCGCCCATAGGGTGGCGGTCTGCAAGTTCATTCCACCGTCCCGGCCCTGCGATCCTGCGCCGGTCGAGCAGTTGCTGTGGGGCGTCGGCCACATGCTGACATTCCCGTGGCTGTCCGGCGGTCCCCACTTGTTCGCTCGCGGTGTCGGCCATAAACCAGAGCCGGTCTCTACGATGGGGCGCGCCGACACTGCAAGCTGGCAATACTGCCGCCGCGACGGCGTAGCTTTCGCTTTCCAAGTCATGAGCGGTTTCGTCCAGCCACTCATGGGCAATCGCAGACGCAACCTGTTCTCCAAAGATGACTGGAGGTTTGCACTCCCGGATGAGCCGGAACCATACTGGCCAGAGGTGGCGGTCGTCCGCCTTGCCCTGTTGCTTACCGGCGGAACTGAAGGGCTGGCAGGGGCAACTGCCGGTCCAAACGGGTCTATCGTCTGGCCAGGCTGCTGTTCTGAGTGCGAGGGGCCACCCGCCGACTCCGGCGAAGAAGTGACATTGGATATATCCGCGGAGATCATCGGGCTGCACTGCGGCTATGGAACGCGCATCCACGTCGCCTCTGGGTAGGTGGCCTCGCAATATCAGGTTGCGAAGCCATTGGGCGGCGTATGGGTCGATCTCGTTGTAGTAAATGGCGGTCATTCATGATTTCTCCTTCTGGTTGTTCGTGCCTGCCAATGTGCCATACCGCGATCAATTGGAATAGTTCTTTCTGCGATGCTGGGAAACCCGGCGACGGTTCTGAAACCATCGCCGGGCTGGCGGCTAAGCCTTGGGTTTGGGACGGTCCCACATCAGCGGCAACTCGTTGTTGGTTGAGCTGGTGATGAGGTTCGCCCAGACGGGCGTGGCGAAGGACGGATCATCGATCAGGACGGACAGGTAATCGTTGCCCTTCTCGGATGTCTTCGCGAAGGCGATACCGATCTCATGGACCCCGCGAAACACTCGGAAGGCTGGAGCCTTGGCACCGCCGTTGCGGTTAGGCTCGAGTGTCACTTCAGCATTTAGCGTCAGGGTGTGGATGGTTCCGCAGTAGCCTTTGCCGTCGTTTTTGAAAGTGCCGATTTGCATAATGTTTCTCCTTTTTTATGAGCCGCATCATTGCGATCTCATGGCGCAGTGACCGCAGGCGGAAAGCGCAGGATGTCATAGCATTTTGGTTGTCGCGATGAATGCGAAGCAGAGGGAAATGCGTCATTGATATCCGAGCAGCCGCCTGCAACGTGCCCATAAGAGATTGTTTATGTATGCGGCCAAAAAGGAGACGAAGCAGAATGGGTAGCGTTCCCATAAAAGCTCTTAGAGGCGGAGCGGTGCAGTTCCCCAATTAACCGCTGACGGTTTCGACAAAAGGCAATCGCTGTTCGGTATTGTGTGGCCTTCATATGATGGTGTTCAGCACTACGGCAACATGCAGCGCCGAACCACTCGCCGTTTGTACACCCTGAGAGGATAGGAGATAAATGGTAAACGCCGCTTCACCGATCTTAAGTGAGCTAATCGATGCCAACTCTTCGAGATACACGAAATTGCGTTGTAAATCGAAACTTCAGTAGGGCACCTGGTAGAACGCAGAATGCATCAAAGGACGAAGTAGTCCCGCTCATCGGGCGGGACCGCCGTGACAAATTCGCTTCCGCGCGCAGACGCTCGGCCGCAATAGGCTAGGAGCGTTACAGCGTCGGATCATCACCGCTCGAAGTTGTTGCAATCAGGGAGATCTCGTCTGCATATATGACCCAGGCGCCTACAGATTTCAGGCATTTCCGCCGATAGAGGATTGCCGTGAATCACGTTTTCAGAGTATATACCGCCTTTCTTCTGGGCGTCTGCCTGGAGGGCACGCTTGTCGCGCAGGCGATTGCTCCCCGGAAGTTCCGGGCCGTCGCCGGCGAAGCCCGAACCGCAGCGCTGAAGGAGGGCGTACCTCCGATGACGGCGATCACATCCGCGCGGACAACGCCGCCGCTGGAGTTCCCCATTCGTGTCCTGACGACGGAACCCACCGGGATGAAACTCGTGATACCGCCCGCGACGCCGCCGGGCGACTATACCGTCGAAATTGACGGACTCGGCCCGGAGGGCCGCAACATTTCGACTGCGCTGGAGATCACTGTCGATGCCGTCACCTTTTCGCGCGAGGCCGTCGCCGCACGGCCTCCCGTTATCCTGCTCAACGGATTTCAGCTCGTCTGCCGGGATACCGCTACCGCCAGCACGCTCACGGCTTCAGTCGATACCTTCGGCCAACTCGCGTCACTGCTCCAGGCGGACGGCGTGGGTGTCGCCTATTTCAATAACTGCACCTACGGGGATATTTCAATCGAGCAACTGGCAGGAAACCTCAAGACTTACCTGGCCGGGCTTCAATACACGGACGGCACGCCAATCCCCCAGGTCGATCTCGTCGTTCACAGCATGGGCGGGCTGATTGCCCGCGCCTATCTCGCGGGGAAAGGGCAGAGTTCCGGCTCCTTCTCGCCACCCGCCAATCCAAAGGTCCGAAAACTGATCACGATCGCAACACCGCATTTCGGATCATTTCAGGCAGCGTACTTCGGCACGCAGGAATCCGAGATGGCGCTCGGGAACCAGTTTCTCTGGGACCTCGCGACTTGGAACCAGGGACAGGACGACCTGCGGGGTGTAGATGCCCTGGCGATCATCGGCAATGCCGGTGCATACGGAAACACCAGCAACGCCTCAGACGGCGTCGTTTCGCTGACCAGCGGCTCTCTCGGCTTCGCAGTGCCGGATCAGCGAACAAGAATTGTCCCCTATTGCCATACCACACCAACATTTCTGAACGGTTTCGTCATGAGCTGCGTCAAGAACCAAGGCATTGCCGATATTGATAGCGCATCTCATATGAGCGCTCAGATCGTGCGCTCATTTCTTGCCGATACCACGGTGTGGCAGTCGGTCGGCTATCCGCCCAGTGCGGACCCGTTCCTTTCGCGCAATGGCGCCGCGCTGCTCGCCCTAAAGGGAACTAACGACGCATTTTTCGCGGACCTGACGCGCGTCACTTTCGATAACGCGGCGGGGTCGCTCGTAGCAGGTCCCTCCAATGCGATCGCGAGCCTTTACTACTCGGAGTTTATTGCCGACGGGCAGCACAGTTTCTCCATGACCCATTCCAACGCCCAGGTGACGACCGGCACGGGCACGCCGGTCGCTGGTTCGGGCCGCTCGTTGCTGTTCAAGTTTGGGCCTGTCATCTCCGCCGTCCGTTCCGCCACAGGCGGCCTTCCTGGCCTTACCGTCGCCACGGGTTCGAACATCACCGTCTACGGCAGCGGCTTCGCCGGTACCGGCACGCAACTGACGGCTAACGGCACGGCGCTCACGACCTCCAGTGTTTCTGACCAGCAGATCACGGCATTTCTTCCTGCGGTCTACAACGGGCTTGTCCAGTTGAAGGTGACGAATTCCAACGGACAGCACACGGTCAACATCATGACGGCCGCAGCCGCGCCGCCGCCGGCGATCTCGCTTTCCGCGCGCCAGGCAGGTTTCTCCTATACCTTGGGCGGCAGCACTCCGGCTTCGCAGACGGTCACCATTACGAATGCAGGTGGCGGCACTCTCACCTGGTCCGCGAGTTCCGGCAGTTCATGGTTGGCAGTCACGCCGAATTCCGGCGTCGGCACCGGAACGCTGATACTCGCGATCAACCCGGCTGGGCTGACCGCGCAAACCTATAACGGAACGGTCACTGTCACGGCCTCCGGCGCAACGAACAGCCCGCAGACGATCTCCGTGGCGTTGACGGTCAACGCGGCACCGCAGCCTTCGCTATCGCTTTCAGCGAGCCAAGCCAGCTTTTCATTTACTCTGGGCGGAGGAACTCCGTCTTCACAGACAGTTAACATCACGAATGCCGGTGCGGGCACCCTCACTTGGTCTGCGACTTCCAACTCATCCTGGCTAACGGTCTCGTCTAGCAGCGGCACCGGCTCCGGGACGCTGACTATCGGGATCAACCCTGCCGGACTGACCGCTCAAACCTACACCGGTGCGATCACCGTCACCGCCTCGGGTGCCGCGAACAGCCCGCGAACCATCTCAGTGACGCTGACGGTCAACGCCGCGCCGCCTTCAATATTTCTTTCCGTGAGCAAGGCGAGTTTCGCCTATACGCTGGGCGGCAGCGCTCCGGCAGCACAGACGGTCAACGTGGCGAATATCGGCGGCGGTACCCTCGCCTGGTCTGCGGCCTCCGGTTCCTCATGGCTGACTGTGTCGCCAAGCAGCGGGACCGGTGCCGGGACTCTGACGCTTGGGATCAATCCGGCCGGGCTGACCGCGCAGACCTATAACGGCGCGGTCACCGTCACGGCCTCTGGCTCAACGAACAGCCCGCAGACAATCTCAGTAACGCTGACTGTGAGCGCGGCGGCTCCGCCCGTAGTCGTGAGCGCCGTCGTGAATGCCGCAAGCTGGAAGGGAGGCACCGTAGCACCTGGAGAACTGGTCGTCATCGGCGGTACGATGCTCGGGCCTTCGGCTGGCGTGTCCGGAACAGTCGATCCGTCAACCGGGAAAATGGTTTCGCAGCTCGCGGGAACGACGGTCCTGTTCAACGGGATTGCCGCACCGCTGCTCTACACTTCGGCAACGCAGGTGAACGCCATTGTTCCTTACGAAGAGACGGGCTGCACGCAGGCCACGCTGCAAGTCCAGTATCAGGGCGTGCTGTCCTCGGCTACGACGCTCCCCTGCGCCACCGCTTCGCCGGGGATTTTCACGTTCACCGCGTCGGGCGTGGGACCGGCCGCCGCCGCCAACCAGGACGGCACCTTCAACGGCCCGTCGTCGCCGGCCGCAAAGGGCTCTTACGTGACGCTGTATTTCACAGGCGGCGGGCAGACGAACCCTGCGGGAGTCACCGGTTCCATCACCGGCACGTCCACGCTCAAATGGCTGGCGCAAAACACCACAGTCACTGTCGGAGGCGTCGCGACCACAGTCGCCTTCTACGGCGCGGCCCCGACTTTCGTTGACGGCGTCTTGCAGTTGAACATCCAGCTCGCTGCCAGCACGCCGTCAGGTTCTGCACTCCCGGTGGTCGTCCAGGTCGGCAGCGCGTCCAGTCCGGCCACGGCGACGCTCGCCGTGCAGTAGGGTGAGCTGGGTGATGCCGCGCGTATGCGATTGGCGGCCTATAACCTGAATTGCTGGCTGCTGCTAATGCAACGAGCGGAAGAAGAAACCGTGGAGACGCTGAAGCACACGACGATGGCTACAGTGCGATTTCGATCTCTGTTCATTGCGGCTCCATGCTGGGCGGTACAGTTTGACGCCATTGGTGTCTGGCTGTTCGATGTTCATAAGGACGCTCGTGGCGCTTCTGGTTGTTGTTTGATTGTGGAGAGTTTGGTTGTAGGTTCTGTGCTGTGGGTGAATTATTGACGTGTGCGAGGAGGCTTCGGTCCAATCTCATGTGGCTAGTTTGCGATGGTGAGTTTTCGGGTCATGAGTGTTTGAACGAGTTGGTCGTTCAGTCTGCAGCTGGTGTGGGCGGTTACATCGAAGGATCCGAATTCGTAAAATTTGTGCGCGGGGTTGCCGCCTTGGCAGCCTTCGAAGTAGGTGCATTGTTCGCGGCATTGTTTCACCCCTTCGTGAACTTGGTGTTGGTACGCAGTGAATTTTGGGTTTGATCGGATTCGCCACACGTCGTCGCGTTCGAGGTTGAATCTGATGTCGGTGAGTGGGCCAAGGGTTGCCGTCATAAGTTCGGGGTTTCCCCAATAGAAATCCCCGTTTGCGGACACGTTGAGGATGTCCAGGCAACCCAAATTGTCTGCATCCGGTCGCGGCTGGGCTCCTCCGAAAATGCGTCGGCTGATTTGTTCGAAGTCTCGGATGTACGAATCGGGGTGTGCTGCCCACAAGTCGAGCAAGCGATCCAAGTATCGGTCGAGGCTTGGGAGATCGTCAGCCGTCAATGCGCTGGGCGAGCTTTTGTTGTCGCCAATAGACGCTTCGAGCAGGTAACTCCATGCGATGTTCTTCTCCTGAAAAAAGCGGAAGAGTTCATCAGGAGGGAGGCTGAGCGTGGCCTTGGTAATGACACAAATAGCCCCTCCTCTGACGCCTTTCTTGATCAGCAGATCGATGCCGCGTTCCACGTCCGGAAATGATGGCTTCCCAAGAAGCGATAGTCGTTGTTTGTCGTGAATAATGGCTGGGCCGTCAACGCTGACGCCTACGATGAAGTCGTGCGATGTGAAGAAATCGCACCAGTTTTCGTCGATCAATGTCCCGTTCGTTTGTACGATGAATTGTGGGCGCATGTTTGGCGGTGCTTTTTCGAGGCACAGATCGACCACTTGACGGAAATACGGGACTCCCAGCACGAGTGGCTCGCCCGTTAGCCAGAGGACGTCCATGCTGCAGAGTGCGTTGTTGCTGTAGACTTGGTCGAGTGTTTTTTCAACCAAGTCGATGCTCATTTTGGTGGTCGCGGTCCTATTTGGTGCCCAGCAGTAGCTGCAATTGAGATTGCAGAAAGGTGTGGGGTGAAACGTCGTTACTATTTTCACATTAACGTTCCGTTTTGCTCGCGCCCAGGTGTGCGGCGTGCTTATTCGATTCTTTTGGTGATGCTGCCCCAGGCGATATCGGTTCCATTTGCTGTGACGTTGTCTGCGGCGGCATGCCAGATATTGAACTCTTCGCATTTCGACTTCACAGCGCTTGCCATTCTGATCTTTGCTGCAAATGGGTCGGTGTTAGTGGTTGCCATTAAACGCGGTTGAGCGTTCTCAACGGCGTGCTTCATTGAATCTCGCGGTGGGAAAGTGTGCGTCATGGTTTGGCTTCTCAATCTGGTTGAGTATATCCATTAAAATGGTGCAATGCAAACACCGGCGCGGGGACAACAACGGCAAGCAGGATTAAACTATTTGTCGAGCAATTTCTCTCTTTTGTGTATTAGGCTGGTAGACGTTTAAATTCTGGCCTTAAACAAGCGTGCGGAGAATTGCTCGAAGCACGGGTGTTGCCGTTTTTACGATGCGGTCGTCGTTCAGTTTGCCTGGGACTTTTCTCCGTGGAAGACGTTGCAGCGGATCTGGTAGAGCACGTTCTTTAGTTGTTGGAGGTTGCTCGTGTCGTTGAATCGGACGAGGATGTTTTTTACTTCCAATTCTCGTGGGTTGCTTTCTGAGTGGTGGTGTCCTGCTTTTGCCATGTTGATGACGTAGCATTCTCCGGATCGCTTTTCGAGTGCATGCTGTAGGTGCGTGATGGCGTGTTGGAACGCTTCTTGTCGGAGGAGTTCTCGGTAGTATTGCGCGTGGTGTTGTGCGAAAGCGCTGAAGATAATGTCCTTGGTGTACCGTTCTGAGATCCCGATCTTGATCGTGATGGGAGTGTCCAGCGTGATCGTGACTTTGGTGTTGGTGCGCTGGATTGTTCCGGCCACTGGTAGTTGCTCGCCGGTGATTCCGTTGAGGTCTTTGGGTTTTTCGAGGTTAGCTCGTTCACGGTTTGCGTGTGCCGCGTACTGCGCGTAGGTTTTCTCGACAAACCATCTCTACTCTCAGCGTCCAAAATCGCACGTCAGCCTCTCCAACGGCGATCATTCAATTGTTCCCTACAATGCTGGAAGGTCTCCGCGAAATACCCTGGTGACTTTTCTGAATCGAACCTCAAGCAGCGCTTAGGAGAGATGTCTACCCGTAAATCCTTTTTTAACGATTTCTTAACCAGTCTTAATGTAAGATGCAATTAACCCTTTCACTAACTGACGCGAGATCACCGATGTTATTCATCAACCACACCTCGAACAGCCAGGCAGCCAAGGACTACTTCAAGCAGGAGCTGGCGCAGGCAAATTACTACATGAAGGACGGCCAGCAGATCACCGGTCTGTGGCATGGTCTGGGGGCTGCGGCGCTGGGGCTTGAAGGACCGGTGGACCGGGATTGCTTCGACCGGTTATGCGACAACCAGCACCCCTTCACCGGCGAGCAACTTAGCGCCAGGATGAAAGCAAATCGAAGAGTTACGTATGACTTCACCTGGGATGCTCCGAAGTCAGTTACGCTCGCATTCGAACTGGGCGGCGACGCACGTATCCTGGAAGCCTTTCAGACGTCCGTGCGCGAGACGATGGCCGAGGTTGAGCAGTCAATGGCCGTGCGCGTAAGGAAGCGTGGACAGTCCCATGATCGCGTGACCGGCAACATGGTTTGGGCGGAGTTCGTACACCGTACAACCCGGCCTCTTGCTGACGGAGTTCCAGATCCACAACTCCACATACATGCCGTTGCAATGAACCTAAGTTATGACGCCGATGAGGGCTGCTGGAAGGCCGGCGAGTTCAGCGCCATCAAGCGGGATGCCACCTATTACCAAGCTGCGTTTCATGCACGATTGGGCATGAAGTTATCAGAGCTTGGTTACGCGGTCGAACGCGACGGCAAGAGCTTCTGCTTGAGAGGCATCGAGGACAGTCTAACTGAAAAGTTCTCACGCCGGTCTCAGGTCATTGAAGAGGAGGCCGCGCGCCGTCAAATCACCGATCCCAAGCGCAAGAGTGAGCTGGGTCGTCAAACGCGTAAGGCGAAGAATGCGGACCTCAGCATCGGTGACCTTCGCGCGCAGTGGCAAGAGCGGTTGACGGCAGAGGATCGGCAGTCGCTACGCGCCGCGCAAGGGTACGAGAAAGGCGATGCGGTCACCGCCATACAAGCGCTCGATCACGCGACGGAGCAATGCTTCGAGCGTGAATCGGTCGTCCGCGAAAAGCAACTCCTGGCTGAGGCATTGATGCACGGCGTTGGCACGGTTTCAGTGGAAGACGTTCACCACGAATCGCAACGCGGCGACGTGATCTTGAAAGAGAACGGCGGAGTGAGTTACGCAACAACGAAACAGGTATACCGCCAGGAAATGGAAATGGTCGATTTTGTGCGTGAGGGCAGGGGCACCTGCAAAAAGCTGGCAGGTCCAAACCTGGCCCTCGATGTAGGACTCAGCCGCGAGCAACACGCGGCAGCGGAGAAGATTCTCCTCTCTCGCGATCGGGTCATCGGCCTGCGCGGCGGTGCTGGTACGGGTAAGACGCGCATGATGCAGGCAACCATTGCTGCGATTCAAGGGAGTGGCCGCGAAGTGTTCACCTTCGCGCCTTCGGCGGAAGCTTCGCGGGGTGTGCTGCGCGAAGAGGGCTTCGCCAATGCCGACACGGTTGAGAGGCTACTTTCTGACGATAGAATGCGCGAGAGAGTCAGCGGCCAGGTGCTATGGATTGACGAGGCCGGGCTTCTTTCAGTGAAAGACACGCTACGGCTCTTTGCACTTGCGAAAGAACAGAACTGCCGGGTGATACTAGCGGGCGATAAAAATCAGCATGCGTCGGTCGCACGTGGCGATGCGCTTCGCATCATCGAAGAAGAATCCGGTCTATCGTTCGCCGAGTTGAAAGAGGTACGGCGTCAAACGAACGCCGCCTACCGCGATGCGGTCCAAGCCATTAGTCAGGGGGACGCGCCTGCTGTGAAAGATGGCAAGCGTACGACCAAGCTCGCGCTAGGAATTGCCGCACTCGACAGCATGGGGGCCATTGTCGAAATGAGTGGCGATGAGCTTTACAGGCAAATGGCGCACGATTATCTAGAGGCTGTATCGGAGCGGAAGAGCGATGGCTCGGCGAAAAGTGCAATTGTAGTGGCGCCGACACATGCGGAAGGCGACCAGATAACTGGATTCATTCGGGCCGAGCTGAAAGAACAGGGTCGATTGGCTGCATCGGAATGCGAGTTTACTGCGCTCGAAAATGCAAACTGGACAACGGCTCAACGCAAGGATGCTTCACTGTATCAGCCCGGTCTGGTAGTGCAGTTCCATCAAAATGTGAAAGGCATCAAACGCGGCGAAAAAGTGGACGTTCTCGGGCACGAAGGGGACGTCGTGAGAGTGAAGCGTGCCAGTGGAACGCAGGCGACACTCACGCTCGCGGATGCGGAGCGGTTCCAGGTTTACCGGCAGGCAGCGTTAGAGCTGGCCGCAGGTGACCTCGTGCGCATCACCCAAAACGGCTACACCAAGGAAACAACTCGGACGGGCAAGCAGGCCAAAGCCCGCCTCAACAATGGCGCGGTGTATAGGGTGGCCGGATTCACCGATGACGGTGACATACGGCTCACGAACGGATTCGTGGTGTCCAAGGATTACGGCCACCTCAACTATGGGTACACCAGTACGAGCCATGCTTCTCAGGGAAAAACGGTGGACAAGGTTTTTGTGGCGATGGGGCAGGACTCGTTCGCGGCGGTCAATCGCGCGCAGGTCTATGTTTCCGTTTCGCGCGGCCGCGAATCGGTGAAGCTCTACACTGACGACAAGCAAGCCATGATCGATGCAGTGCGGGCAAGCAGCGAGCGACTGTCGGCCACGGAGCTGCTCAAGGGACATACCCACAAAACGCATGCTAAACGCTTCAGTAAATTGCACGAGATGTTGCGTGTGCAGCGTCTTCGCGAGAACTATCAGGTCCTCAGAGAACGGGGCCGGGATATCGTGCCACCAAGATTCAGAAAGGAGATGGACTATGGCCGGAGCTTATGATGGACCACGGCGAGGTAGCGCAGCGCCAGGAAATTCTGAACAGGAAGACACGGTGCGCGAGGCCTATGCCACGGGACGCAAGCAGACCCAGGACGATCTCATGCTCGATGTGCGATTCAGCAATGGCTCACGGTGCGCGCTGAGCTATAGCTATCTCGTCAAAATTGAGTACCTGCCCGCCGACCAGCTCAAGTTGATTTTTGGCTTGGATACTGTGCTGGTCGAGGGCAGGAGGCTGCTGCCGTTATACGAAAAGTTGCGGCGGCACCGTGCGAGATTCGTGCAGGAAGGGACAGTTGCCGAGGATGAGCTGAAACCTGAGGAGGCCTCACATATTGATCTGATTGAGTTAACCCTAAACAAGGAGGATGACGAATGAGTACCGACACACTGGAAAACCTGAACGAACAAGAGCTAACCCAACTAATTTCGGCGGCACAAGGCTTGTTGCAAGCTCGCGCCGAGAAGCGTAGGGACGAGGCGATGGAGCAGATTCGTCAGATCGCGGCTACGGCCAAAATCATCGTGAAATTCAATGGCTCGCGAAAACCGAAACGTGGCAAGGGCTCGGTCGCTTCCCTACAATCTAAACCGAGAGAGAAATGACATGACCAGTCGCGTCAATCACCGGCACGCGTTCGCGCACTCGCAAGTGTCCATGGGCGTGATGATTCACATGGCTGGAATGATAACGGGCCTGTTGGCGACGGACAAGATGAAGGACCCGTCAGCGCGGTGGGCCGCGATCGCCGCCTTCGGTGTTGCAACCGGCATTGGTGAAACGATTTGGCGGGATCACATTGAACGGGAGCGAGAAGAAAGAGAGCAAACGCAGACCGAACGTTAAGGGGTAGCCTCAGGCAGCGTCGGCTTTGGGCTTCTGGAGTCCGTGGAGGAATTCAACGGCGCGCTGAGCGTGTGATGCGGCTTGGAAAATCGCGCGATTGTCATTCTTGAGAACGGTAAGCCATGAGGCCAAGTAGGCCGCATGATCATCACGCACTTCAGGCGTAAGTTCAAGGTCCGCACAAAGGAAAGCAGCACCGAGTTCAGCCACGAGTTCCTCGCGGGCGTAGCCCTGGTCGCCCCAGGCCTTGCGTCCGAAATCTCGATCTAGTCGTTTGCAATTCCGTGTCCAATGAACAGACTCATGAGCTAAGGTGGAATAGAATGACTCGGCGTCGCGGAAGCTCTCAATCGGCGGCATGGCGATGAAGTCATCATCAATCGCGTAGTAGGCACGTCCTCCCCGGATGCGGATGTCCGCTTTGGTGTTGGCGAAGAACGCTTCGGCATGGTCGATGCGTGAAGGGCCTGTCAATATCGGCTCGGGCTTCGTGTAGTACGTCGCAGGCAAACCTTCGATCTGCTCCGCGTTGAAAACGGTATAGCCCTTCATAAAGGGGATCTCACGCTCAACTTCGTTTCCTTCACCGTCGTCCTCGGTGCGGGTCAGTTTGTTCGCATATACGACGAGCGAACCCTTTTGTCCTTTGCGGACGTTCGCCTTCATTTCGATGGCCTGCTGGAACGTCATCCAGACGGGGCAGGTGAAGCCTTGTTCGACTGCCGCACTCCAGAGCATCAGCACGTTGATGCCAGAGTAGGCTTGGCCATTATGGCGCATGGGCCGAACAATTCTTCCGGTGGTGTTATCAATATTCCAGGGTTTGACCCAGGGGCGAATGCCTTGTTCGAGTGATTGGATAATTTGTCCGGTGATGCGAGTGTAAACGTCTTGCCGTTCGATATTCTTCATGGTCTGTTCTCCTGTTTCTGCGTCGGGGTTTCTCATGACGCGAACATGGAAAGGCCGGACCAATAGCGGAGCCCGTCACCGGAGGGGAACGGACAACACGGGAGCGAAGCGAATGGAGCGGGCAGGACGTTGACGGGATTCGCGGTACGGCCAGGGATCGCGGCAGGTTATGAGAAACCGCAGGCAGAGTGGGAACAAACGGGCATCAAATTCGCTGGGCCAGGGCCTCTGTATAGCGTGTCTTCGACACCCGCCTCCCCAACGTAATATCATGAGCTTTCGGCCCAATTCTCAATGACTCTTAGCGACCACAACCAAATTACGGCCAAGCCCGAAGATCTTGCCAACTGCCCCGAATGGAAACCTAAAGATCATGCAAGATGAATTGTGCGGGGTGGCGCCCGCATGAGCGCGACGTTGGAAGAACTCGATTTCTGGCTCTCCGAACCAGAAGCGGAGCGGATGGAGTTCAAGGAAGCCAAATCGAACTTTCACTTTGAGACGTTGGCAAAGTATTGCGCCGCACTGGCCAACGAAGGCGGTGGCAAGATTATTCTCGGCGTCTCCGACAAGCGGCCTCGGCAGGTTGTCGGCTCCGCCGCATTTCAGGAACCAGGTAGAACGGTTGCCGGCCTGATCAATCGGCTTGGGATTCAAATCACGTCCGAGGAAATCCATCACGCCAATGGCCGTGTACTGGTGTTCCATGTTCCGTCCCGCCCGGTAGGAGTGCCCATCCCTTGTGAGGGCGTGTATTGGTCGCGTGCCGGTGACGAGTTGCGGCCGCTTTCTCCGGATCGGCTGCGGAGAATTTTCCAGGAATCCGGGCCGGACTACTCCGCGGAACTTCATCCAGATTCTGACATCGGCGATCTGGATCCTGCGCTGGTTGAGCGTTTCCGGGAAATGTGGATGCGTAAATCGGGCAATGCTGCGTTGGCGAGCCTGACGCCGCGGCAATTGTTAGAAGACGCAGAGCTGCTGGCGGGTGACAAAGTCTCGTACGCCGCACTTGTCCTGCTTGGAACGCGCAGAGCGCTGGGCAGACGTCTCGCTCAGGCGGAATTAATCTTCGAGTATCGGAGCAGCGAGGCGTCCATCCCCTTTCAACAGCGTCTCGAATTCCGTTCCGGGTTCCTGGGGTACGTGGACGAATTGTGGAACACGATCAATCTTCGCAATGAGGTACTCCATTACCGGGAAGGTTTTTTTGTGGGCGACATCCCCGCCTTCAACGAAGCCGTGGTGCGAGAAGCCGTTCTCAATGCACTGGCGCATCGGGATTACCGCATGGCGGGTTCCATTTTCGTTCGCCAGTTTCCAAGGCGGCTGGAGATCGTTAGTCCCGGTGGGTTCCCGCCAGGCATCAATGCCGAGAACCTGCTCTGGCGACAATTTCCCCGGAATCGCCGGATCGCCGATGCCTGCGCGAAATGCGGGCTTGTTGAGCGATCCGGCCAGGGCGCCAACCGTATGTTTGAGGAGTCAATCAAAGAAGGAAAGCCGAAACCTGACTTCAAGGGGACGGACGATTACCAGGTAGAGTTGACCCTTCGCGGGGAAATTCAGAATCCGGCTTTCCTTCGGTTTCTGCAAAATCTAGGCTCTGAACGTTTGGCCACTTTTGGAACCAGGGACATCCTTGTATTGGACGCAATCCAGCGTGAAGCGCCGCTGCCGGAGGATCTCAAAGAGAATGTTCCCCACCTTTTGGACGAGGGCGTCATCGAACGGATCGGTCGTGGACGTGGGGTGCGATTCATTCTCTCGCGCAAATTCCACTCTTTTCTCGGGCAGCATGGCGCCTACACTCGGCGGAAGGGTCTGGATCGGGAGACAAACAAGGCACTGCTCATGAAGCACATTGAGGAAAGGCGCGACGCGGGAGCTGCGATGAAGGAATTTGAAGAGGTCTTGCCGGCGCTCTCCCGGCGTCAGATTCTAGGATTGCTTCAGGACCTGAGACTTGAAGGTAAAATCCACCCTGAGGGAAAACGACGCGGTGCGCGCTGGCAACTAGGCACAGAGGGGAAGTTATGAACCTTTTTATGAACGCAACGTCCAAAACCGGTTCATATCATTTTTGAAAAGCTATATGTTTCAATCACTTCTATGAACGGTTGCATTCCGTCAATGCGCTAAATTCGTTCAAAACAGCGGGCGCTCTTCACGGACTCTAACATAAGATGAGCTTCAGTGCCGAAGCGCGGCGGACGAGCGTTCAGCGACAACACGAGCAACGAAGCTTTCCGGTGCGGATGGGCGCACTTCCGGGGTGTCGCTTGGTTCCTCAATCGCGGCCTGCTGCTCGCCCTTGTCGAGGTCGAGCGCGGCGTTGAGCTGGGCCTGCCTGACCAGCAACTCTTTGAGACGTGCTTCGTGCTCATAGGGCTTGTTGGCTTGCGCCTGATAATCAGCGAGCGCTTTCTCAAGCCGCTCTATCTGCTCGCGGTCATTCTCCGCGTGCCGCTCCAGTGCACGCAAGGCGTGCTCGATGCTCTGCACCGTACCAATGGGGTTCTCGGGGTTCAGATTCGCGGAGTAGGTGGCTGCGCCGCGAATGAATAGCTCAGGCATGCGGTCGTCTTCGGCGCTATCGCCGAAGCGCAATCTCCCTTTGCCGCGGCTGAGAATCTCAAAGCCGCGGAAGGCCGCGCGTGGCTGCAAGGTCAAGTCATCACGCCATGAGAGGATAACGTGCGTCAGCGCCTTGGCGGCTTCCTCGCGAGCGCCCTTGCCGGAGAAGACCTTATTGCCGACTCGCATTGAGAATTCCTCATCGGCAGTAGCATCTCTCGTGGCAATATCGGTCGTAAGCTTTGCCAAGCGATCTTTGGCGTGCTGTATCTGACCGGGGAGGCCGGAAAGCTGCGTCCTGATGGAATATTGCTGGTTGACGTGCGCTGAGCGAAGCTGGTCGAGTTTGCGGATTTCAGTATCGATCTTGACCTTCTCCATGACGGCGGGATTGCCCGAAGCGATGGCCTTGATCTCGGCATATGTTAACGCGCCCCCTTCGATGTCTTCGGCCTGACGCACCGATGTGGTTCCGTTCATGACCTGCTGAATGAACCGCGCCTTGGTCTCCAGCGTCTGCCACATATATGCGTCAAACGAGCCTTCGGTAACGTAGCGGAAGATGCGCACCTGGGGGTTGAGGTTTCCCTGCCGAAGTATCCGCCCTTCGCGCTGCTCGATGTCGCGTGGCCTCCACGGCGCATCGAGGTGATGCAGCGCGACGAGCTTGCGTTGGACGTTGGTCCCGGCGCCCATCTTCTCGGTCGATCCAATCAGCACGCGCACCCGGCCGGCGTTCACCGAATCGAACAGCAGCTTCTTAGCCGCGTCCGTATCGGCGTCATGGATGAATGCGATTTCATTGTCCGGAATGCCGCGCTCCAATAAACGATCACGCACCTCATGATACACGTTGAACTTGTCGGTGCTTGGTGTCGAAAGGTCACAGAATACGAGCTGAGTCGAACGTGCGTCCCGGGTTTCATCCCAGTTGCTGTGGATGCGCGAAACGGCGCGGGAGAGTTTGGACTCGGCATGCGGGTCAGCGAAGGGATTGACAAGGCGCATGTCGAGGGCGGCCTTACGCCCGTCGCCCGTGATCTTCAGCATGTTGTCCACGGACGGATCAACGCGCTGACTGCGAAGATTCTCCGACCGCTTCACCAAAGTTTCAACGAAAGCCTTCAGGTCTGGGGAGCCGGGAGCGGCAACGCCATGCGGCCTGCCGCCTTCAATGGTGGGACGTGGCAACTTCAACATGTCGGCGGTCTGCACATCGGCCACAGTGCGGAACATGGAAAGCAATTCCGGCAGGTTGATGAACTTCGCAAATCGCGTATGCATGCGGTAGCCGGAGCCGTCGGGTGCGAGTTCCAGTGAGGTCACGGCTTCGGCGAAGTTCGCGGCCCATGCGTCGAAATGTTCCACTCCACGCTCACGCAACAGGTCGGGCCCGAGATAACGAAGCATAGTGTACAACTCGGCCATGGTGTTCGATATCGGTGTCCCCGTGGCGAACACCACGCCGCGGCCTTCATTGATCTGCCGGATATAGCGCGTCTTCATGTACATGTCGAAGGCGCGGTTGCTATCGGTGTTCGGCAAGCCGGCGATGCGGTTCATTTTTGTGGTGTAGAACAGGTTTTTATAAAGGTCGGCCTCGTCCACGAACAATTGGTCAACGCCAAGTTCCTCGAAGTTGATGGCGTTGTCCTTACTCTCGCGGTCGGCGCGTTGCTTAAGCTTGGTGGCGAAGCGCTTCTTGGCCTTTTCCAGTTCTTTAACGATGCGGCGGTTGTCGCCTTTCTCGGCCTTGGCTTCGAGGATAGCCTGCTCCAGCTTGTCCATCTCCTCCTGCATGAATCGCCCGAACAAGGCATCGGACACAGGCAAGAATTCGAAAGAACGGTGAGAGACAATCACTGCGTCATAGTTGCCGCTGGCAATGCGGGCCATCGCCTTCTGACGGTTGCCAGCGGCAAAATGATCCCGCCCGGCAACGAACAGCTTGGCGTTGGGATAGAGCCGCAGGAATTCGCTGCCCATTTGCTCTACAAGGTGATTGGGGACAATGATCATAGGCTTTTTGGCAAGCCCCATGCGGCGCAGCTCCATCGCCGCTGCCGCCATCTCGAAGCTCTTACCCGCGCCGACACAGTGCGCGAGCAACGTGCTGCTGCCCTGTAGAATTCGCCAGACCGCATCCTTCTGATGTTTGTCGAGGTCACCGGTTCGCAGGTGCTCGCGGTTCATGCCGGGGAACGTCAGGTGCGCGCCGTCAAACTGTCGGAGGCGCAGATTGTTAAAACGGTCGTTATATTCACGGGCCAGCCTCGCTGCGCGCTCAGGGTCTTTCCAAACCCATTCGCGGAAGCGGTCTTTCAACTGTTGTTGCTTCTCGCGGGCAGCGATAGTCTCCCGCTGGTTGATGACCCGCGAGCCGTCCTCCATCTCGTCATAGGCAGTAGGAGTGCGTCCGTTCAAAGCCTGGTCGATTAGATCGGATGCCCTGAAGCGCTCCGTGCCGTGCGTCGTAGTGTTGCTCACATCCCATTTCGAGCCACTATCAACTTCAACCGCCCAGGTGGCGATAGCGCCCGCGTGAGCCACACGAACGGCGTGAATCGGAATTTCAAGAGTCTGCGCAATAAAGTTGCGGATGTCGGTGGTGGGAATCCACGACGATCCTAACCGCGCTTCGATCTCACCGGGTTCCAGGTCCGCTGGCTGCACGGCTTTCAATGCTTCAATGTTGCGCTGATACCTAGGATCTAGTTCGCAGGCCGATTGCGCCGCGCGGAGCTTGGCGCGCACGTCGCCGCTTAGGTACCGGTCGGTGGTCTCCCAGGAGCCGCCCTCCGGATTGCGATAGGCGAGACTGCCAAGCTCGCGTTGCATCTGACGGGCTGTGCGGCCAGTCAACTGCTCCATGCGCGGCCAATCGATTTCTCCGGTCTCATTGAGCGAAACGGTGAGCGCCTCGGCGGCGGTCTCAACATTCTCAACCGGCTTGTACCGTTCCAGCGTCCGGCGCTCGAATATGGCGGTTTTGGTGGCGCGCTTGGCCTCCGGGTCGTAGTTCTCAAGCGACAGAAGCAGTGGATGGTCAGGATCGTCAGCGAAGGCCTTGATGTTTTCCCGCGATGACAAAGGTCCATGCCGCCGGACATAGTCGTCATATATTTCGTTGAGGCGTTTTCGCGCCTCGGAAATGCGCTCCTCTGGTGCGTCGTCAAGCTGTGTCTGAAACACAGCGCGTACCGCGTCTCGCACGGCCATCATGCCGCGGACGCGAGAGGTCGCGGTTGCCGGGAGATTTGCAGGCTCGAATCCGGCGCCGTTGCGGATGAATAGATTTCCGTCGCGCAGCGCGTAGGCGCCTTCCTTGACGCCAGAGACATCGGCGGGCTCGGTTGAATGCTCGATGCCGGTTCGTTGTCTGTTTGTCATGATGCCAGCGGGTAACGTGGCAACAGCCCGCGCCAGAATCTCGGGCGTCAATTCGCCAACAAGCGTTGGATCATTGGCCCGGTACATGGTCCCTTCGTGCGCCATGTGTCCCAGCATCATGTGCGGGTTTCGCGCGAAGTATTCGTTGATAAAGAACTGCCCTTCATCGGCTGTTTCGTGAGGCGCGAGGTCGCACCACGGGTCACCGGCGGGTAATGTGCCAGGCGTGCGCTTTTGCAGGAATAGAATGTCGGTGGTGACCTCGGTTCCCGCATTGGCTTTGAATGCGGTGTTCGGCAGACGGATTGCGCCAACCAGGTTTGCGCGATCGGCGAGGTAACGGCGAATCGTGGAGTCCTGCTTGTCCATGGTGTAGCGGCTGGTAATCAGTGCTGCGACGCCGCCGGGGCGCACCTTGTCGAGCGACTTGGCGGTAAAGTAATCGTGAATCGCACGCGTGAGCACGGGCTTGTAGGCCGGATCGTAAACCGCGTAAGCCCCGAATGGGATGTTTCCGATTGCTGCATCGAAGTAGTTGTCCGGCAGCGGCGTGTCCTCGAAACCCTTGGCAAAGATCGTGGAGTCCGGGTACAACTTCTGCGCGATGCGGGCGGTAAGTGAATCCAGTTCCACGCCGGTCCTGCGGCTGTCTTGAGCGAGTTCCTGCGGCATCAATCCGAAGAAATGCCCCACGCCCATTGAGGGTTCGAGAATCTGCGCGCCAGGCTGAAGACCAAGCCGCTGCATGCCGTCCCACATGGCGGCGATGACCATGGGCGAGGTGAAGTGAGCATTGGGCGTGGAGGCGCGGGCGGATGCGTATTCTTCATCGGTGAGAAGTTCCTTCAGGTCGTTCGCAACCTGATCCAGTTCAGTCGGCGGATAAGGGCGGAATGCATTGGCCAGGGCTCCCCAACCTGTGTAGCGTGCGAGTTGGGCTCTTTCTGTTTCTGTGGCTTCGCGGTTGTCTGCTTCGATCTGTTTCAGCGTGCGGATGGCGGCGATGTTGTCGCCGGCCTTTTCGCGCAGACTGCCTTGGCCGATGCGGTGTGCTTCGTTTATTCGGAAGTCGCGGGAGGGGATTGTTTCGGGGACGGGCTCGATGTCGTGGACGACGGTTGCTGCGGGTGGTCCTCGGTCGGCAGGAACCCCCATTCCCGCGTCGCTATCTCCCAGGCCTTGTGATATTCCATCTTCTGAACTGACAACAGTTCGTATAGGAGGTCCGCGGTCCGCTCCTCGGTCTCGTGAAGTGTCTGCTGTAACTGGTTGTTCTTGAGCAGTTCCTTCACCATCTGGGGCCGGTGCTTGATCCAGTGATTTAGGATCTTCTGTCCCAATGGATTCTTTTTGTGCATCTGCTACAACCTCCTTGGTGACGGTTTGGTCAGCCACACTTTGCTCCGGCGAATCTGAACCGATATTGGCAAAAAGGTCAAGCTGATTCGTATAGTCGGGTATCGGCTTGCGCTGCCATCGGCCATTTTTGAATTCACTCGGCATAGTGTTTAGCTCCTCTGTGTGTGCGACATTGTTAATGGAAATGGGTTGCAGGCATATGCAACCCTGCCTGACGCGGCGAGCGTTGGAGGTAGCAACTGCAAGAGGAGGGGGATCACCCACACGCAGTGCGGCGCGCCCGCGCCGTCTTGCAGCAAAGCGAAAGATGGGGACACCTCTTGCGGGCGCGAGGGGCGAAGCTCCTTAGCAACGCTTTCTTCTTTCTGCTTTGCCGTTACCGGCCGAACGAAAGATCCGTTGGCAAACTGGAGGCATTCCGAAGTTGGCGGCACATCGCCCTCTTATGGTTGTTCTGGTGTGATAGAGCCATTGTGCCGGAAATGTCTTAAGAAATCGTTAAAGCGTGAGGGCCATTCAACACGGGGCTCCAGGTCGGTGGTGAGCTTGCGGCAAGCCTGCGTAACCGCGTAAATTTCTCGTTCAGGCGGCGAGATCGGCCTTCTGGTCAAGGTTTTCCCGGTAATTCCAGGGCATCCAACGTGCGGGCGATTTCGCCAACTCACTGGGATGGCGCAGTAGCTCCGTGAGATAGTCGAACGGATTCACGCCGCCGAGTTCGGCGGTGTGAATCAAAGTCATGAACAGGTCACCAACGCTGGCTCCGTTGATGGTTCGGTAAAACAAGGCGTTTTTCCGGTGTAGAATCGCCTTCTTCAGCGCCCGTTCGCAAACATTGTTGTCCAACGGCGCACCGGGCTCACGAAGAAACAGCGTCAACTCCGGCCAATGGTTCAGCAGATATTGGATGGCTTTGCCCAAACCCGAATTCGGCTCCACTTTACGCTCTTCGAACTGCTGCTTACACCACACATGCAAACCTTCCATCAGCGGTTGGCTGTTGTGTTGGTGGAAGATCAACCGCGCCTGCGGGGACAACGCTTGCTCCTTGGCCAGGGCATCGAAGTGGAACACCCCGCGCAGCGTTTCGAGCACATACCGGCACTCGGCTGGAAAACTGTTCACCACGTCCACGAAGTGGCGCCGGGCATGCGCCATGCAATTAGAGAGCATCACCGCAAACGCCGCCGGAACGTTGCGCGATAGCGCGTCGCACATCTGAATGGGCGGCGCCAGTTCCTTGGCGCGCCGCCGCAACACATCGGCGAGATTTTCTCCCGCATGCTTGCTGCCGGTGAAGAAAGCCGCGACTCGGCGCCCGGCGACTATACTGACAACTCCGGAAGTAAACATCCCGGTGCGCGCATCGCCGGCTTCCCGCTCATAACTGAGAATCCGCATGCTGGTGTCGTCGTTGTGCACCAGACTGCCTTGCGCCGCTTGCCGCAGCAACTCTTCCTCTACCGGCGCCAGCGTCGCCGCCGCTTCCGCAACCAGTTGCCATTGCGTCGCCGGAGCCAACGGAATCCCCAGATCGCTCTCCAGTTTTTGCAGCCGGTAAAACGGAATGCCGCTGCCGTACTTCAATAACGCGATCATGCCCACGGCGCTGGCGTCGTACTTTTCCGTACCCACTCCTGCCGGCGGCGGCGCGGTGAAGACCTCTCCGCACAAGTTGCAGCGCAACGCATCCAGCTCGTAAACAGTGGCTTCAACCGGCGCCTGGCCAATGAGCCGGATCAGCCTCTTTGGCTCGTTGAGCGGGTACAACTTTCCCTTCCTGCACCCCGGGCAATGATCGGCCCGTTTCATTGCCGGGTGGGCCACGCGCACTTTCCGTGCGCCCGTATAAGCGCCCGGGCCGTTGCGGCCGTGTCCCTTCTTGCGTCTTGCCGCCTTAGGCTGCGGCTCCTGCCCGGGGGCATCGGAGCCCAATACCTTTTTGGTCTTCTCGGTGGTTCTTGTAGGCGTCAGCAGTTCGCGCAGTTTCCGGATCGTTGTGTCCTTGTCGGCCAACATCGCGGCCATGACGCCCAGCGTGGCCACCGCTGCTTTGAGCTTCCTCTGCCCTTCCGTGGGCAACGGCCCTTGTCCGGCGCAGTCCACCAGTTGCTCCAACTCCTCAATGCTGACATCGAGCGCTTCGATTCGTTGTGGCATGGGCGTTATTCATCCGGGAGCTTCCTCAGCAGACGGCGGAACTGGGGCGTTAACGGCAAGGCCAGCACCTGTTTGATCGTCCGGTTCTGGCGATGTGTTTGATCGTCTTTACCGCGCCCGGTGGTGTTGCCCACAAGGGTCCAGTTCGCCGCGCGGTAACAGGTCCCTTGGAATCGCGTAGGATCCACAAACGTTTCCACCAGATGTATCGGATGGGCATAGATCCGCTGCCAATCGGCCGACAGCGTCCGCGCCATCCGCCCCAGAATATGCGAAGCCAGATGCGGCACTTGAACCCATGGCAGAATCAGAAACCGCGTGTTGTAGGCGATCAGATGAATGTTCTGCTTGCGCGCTTCCTTGGTCCAGCCGATGAACCGGTCGCGCGCTCCAAGATGCCGCGGTGCGCTGGACCACGCCAAACACGCCACTGGCCGGCCTTGCGCCCACGCCAGATACTTCAAGTGCTCGCCCACTGGCTGTTCGTAGCCCAGATAATGATGGTGCTCCATCAGGCTGTTGAACAGATCCTCATCGGCAGTGCGCCGCACCTGCTCCAACTGCACCGGCCCCAGTTCAGTGAAGCATACCTGGATTGGCGTGGTGTCGATCAACACCGCTGCCGGACGTGGGCGCGCAGTGCGGCGCTGCCCGCGAATAATGCGGCGCACCGGCGGCAACTCGATCTGGCCGGCACGTTCCAACATCAACAGTAAGCCGCGGCACACTACGTCGCGCAACGCGCCATTGGGCTGCTTCCAGCCCAATGCTTCGCATAACTGCCGCGATAACTTCCAGCGGCTGCTTTCCGGGTGCGCGGCGATGAACTCTTTCAGAACCGCCACTTGTTCGCTGTCGATGCTTTGTCCGCGATAGCGCCACTGTTCGGGCATGACAGCAGCATGCCACAGCTAAAACCAGAACGCAAGCATTTTGTTTTAACTTACTTTTCTCCACACCGGCGCTGCCGCTGTTTCCGGGTTGCCAGCCGCAAGTAGCAACAGTGCCTGATGTGCTTCGAGCGTGCGTGATACGTCCCCCTGTGGCCACCACCGGAACCGGCCTTCGGATAACCGCTTTTGCGCCAGCCAAAACCCCTGGCCGTCGTAGCATAGGATCTTGATCGCATGCGCGCTGCGCGTGCGGAAGATGAACAGCCAGCCCGAAAAAGGGTCGGCCTGAAGCTTATCGCGGCAGAGAGCGGCCAGCGAGTCGATTCCTTTTCGTCCATCAATGGCTTCTACCGCGACTAACACGCGCATCTGCGGCGTGATCTGGATCATCGCTCAGTTTTCCCGCCAGGCGCGTAGTAGGCTTGCCCAATCCGGCGTCACACCTTTCATTGCCACGCGCATTCGTCCGCGCGCCGATTCCCATTCCACTACACACTCGGCCGGGCTCACTGCAGTGGGCGCTAACAACTCCAGGAAATGCTGAGGCGGCGCGCCGGCCGATTGTGCGGCTGATGGCATACGCTTCTTTAATCCCGTGTAATCCAGACGCAGTGTTTTTGTCGTGCGATGCAGGCCATATCGTTTGGCCAACTCAGCCGCTGCTGTCCAAATGGATTCAGGCAACCGTGAACGCGGCCGCTGCTGGCTCCGCCATTGCTCCAAGCGCTCGCTCAGTTCAGCTAAATCAGGAGGTATCGGTGTGGGTTGTTGGGGCATGTCCCAACTTACTCTTCATTGCTGCGGCGAGTCACGCACTATTGCCGAAAGCTCACGGTCGGTGCGGTCTCGACGAACCTGGCTGCCAGGCCTTAATTTCGCGAAGGCTGGAAGAACGGCAAAACTTAATGGCCCCTACCCGAGCTTTCGGAGAGCCGCAAGCGGTAAGCATGTGCAGAGGGCCGCCGCGTGAGACCCCGGTTTTTCATGTTTTCTTTCTAGGGGTTGTAAGCCCAAACCGGCGGAATTGATCCGGGACGCATAAATCAATACGTTGCTGACAATACTGGCTATCTGCATCGCGGCTCGCATCCCGTCCTTATTCACATCGGCGGAATACGCACCGAGCCCTCGGCGGCGAGAGCAGGGAGGGAACTGGATGGATATGGGGATCTGGGGATCAATGGAACAGTGAACCGACTTAAGGTTGTCTCTTACCAGGTCCGGTCATCCGGGCCTTCGAGTTGGGCGTCAGGCTCGAATGAAGTTCAGTAACGCTTCAGGACTTCGGAAGGTCTGCGCTCCCGATATGTGCCTTCAAGTTGTCGTTGACATTTTTCAGCATTTTGCGAACCGCGGCTGTGGCCGACCCTGCGAAAATTCCGCCCTTAACTTCGTCTTCCCACATTGGCTTGCCATTCACGAATGATTTAGCCACAACGCTTCCGCGTCCTCGGCCGCCAACGCCGGGTTTCTTGGGCTCTTGATGAACTTCGATATAGAGCAGAAGTGTCGCACCGGACAGCTTCATTTCATCCAAGAGGACGTTTCTCGATTTTGCTTTTCCCTAGGTAGTCTTCACCTTGACTTTATTGGCTGACAGCATGTCTGATATCCCGTCTAGGACTGTTTGCAGTTGGGTGGTCGGACCAGTACCGCCGAGCACCATCATCGTCGCATCTTGTGCGAAACCCACACGGCAAAGAAAAAGAGTAATCAAAAGGAACGTCTTAAACATACGGTCTCCTTTGGGGGATGCATCGGCCTACTCGAGACCACAAGACTAAACTCACCTCACATTCTCCTGTCCTGTGGACACGGAGAGGCCACTCGGAGGAGTTGATCTAGCGGCTGACCGCCTTAGTTCCTACTTTCTTGCATTCGCCTGAACCCACTTTTTGGCGTCACCGATCACATGTAAAGCCGAAAGACTCCAAGCATTAGTAACCTTGCTAATTTTGACTCCCGGTTTCCACGACGCGCCATCTTTGATGCTGAGGGTGACCGTGATACGTTTGGCGGTGGGCTGTCCTGAAACGGGTGTGTCGTCGCGGCCGACGACGACCATTAGAAAATCCGCACTGGCCTCATCGTCAACCACAACGAACGAACCAGCTCTTCTTTTCAAGTCCTTCACTGTGTCCTCAAGTCCACGATCGGCAAACTGTTGTCCCCCAGGCTCTGGAGATGCTGCCTTAATGAATATTTTGCCAAGGTTGCCAGCCGCTCGGACCGTCGTCACTGGAAAAACTGTGAGGCATCCAACAAAGGCCAGAATACCAATGCCCTGTAGTTTACAGTTATTCATTGCCATTCCTTCCACACCCGCACAGTCGTGAAGTGTTGTTGCAATTTAGAATTATCATGTCGTCTCCTATGGTTTTAAGTTTTACATGGATTGAGAATCAGATCGATTGGTCATTAACGACCAGCTAAATCATATCACTTTCGGAAAACTCGCATTTCCCAAGATTAAGGCCCATTATCGAGCCGAGGCGACTCCTACGATCAAGATCAACAGGCAGAACGAACGCCACCAAACAGGGCCGCGTTGCAGGCTCCAGCCGAATAAGAAGAAAAGCAGGACGAATCCCATTGAAGCGGTTAAGGCATTAGTCCGCAAGCTCGACCAAGCGAAGGCAACTGGCACCCACAGGATTGCCCGCGTAAGTTTGCGTGCAACGGAATGCACGCGCAACCACGATGCGGCCTCCGGGGACCACTGGTAATACCAATTCACGAAGGCCCTTCCTATCCGGGAAGACAGAACAGTCCGATCACGAAACACGCGCAGGCACTGCACCTGCTGGGCCATCGCAGATCCGAACGCAGCCGTGGCAATGAAACATCCTCCCGCCGCTGTGCTCGTCTGGAGAGAGAAGTCGGTCTCCGCGGTTAAAGTATTGAGGACCTGATTGGCACCCGGCTTCGAAAAGTACACCTTAATGTGATAGTCGCCAGATGGGATATCGTCAGTGACTTGAAACACACTTCCGCCGCCGGCGGGGATGGTTGATTGCCCCGTCTGTGGCGTGCCGGTCCATACCGGACGGACCTTTGTATGGAGCCACCTACTTTGTGAATCGGAGGCGTCGTCGTAATAGTAATACGAATTGCCACTGGCGACGGAGAAGACGGCGACCATCAGGTCGTATGATCCCGGAATCGTCCCGGCAACAGATGTGTACGTCATCGCGAATGGATCGCCAGTAACGTAGGTCCGCTGGCTTGTCCAGATCGACGTCACTGCCGGCTCAGTCGAGTTTGTTTCCAGAACCGCAAAGGTAAACGTGTTCGAACTGTTGTTGACGCCTGGATTCGTCACCACAACCGGGACACGTCCGGCTTTCGCCAAGTCCGCCCCGCTCAGAGTGATTGTCACCTGCCCGGCATCGTAGGGTCTTGTAATGGTGTGCGAGACGCCATTAAACATGACCGTAGAACTCGACTGAAGATTCTTACCTCGTACTGTGAGTGCCTGTGAAGCCATTCCCGCGATCGCCGCGGAAGGAAACAGACTGGTGATCTGCGGTTGTGGGTTTTGAAGGACGCTCCCAGTCACCAGGAAGGTCGCCTTTGAAGTCCCGCCTCCGGGTGTAGGATTGGTTACAGACAATTCAAGGCTCCCTGAAGTCCCTAAGTCGGATGAGTCCAAAGTTAGGATCAGTTGACCATTCGTGGAAAGGGAAGCGGAATGCTTTTTGTTGTTCACCGCCACCGTTGAGCTTTGCAGGAAATTCATTCCTGTAATCGTAACGGTCTGTGCGTTGCCGCCAAGCGGTGCAGACTGAGGCGAGAGAGAGACGATGAACGGGGCCGGGTTCATAACCAAGGCTGGTCCGGGTTTGATTGAGATTACGGCCGTTTCTACCGCGCTTGCCCGGTAGGCTATTTCCAGCGCTCGCTGCGTTGCTTGTCCGAGATTCGAAACTGTGTCCAGCCCCTGCAATACGCCCTCCACAATTGCCCCTATGCCGGTCGCCAAGCCCACGGCCTTGAGAACCATTTTAAACATCGAGGATTTTGCAGCCGCTTGAGCACCTTCGGATAACGCGCAGGATGCAGCATCTTTGGCAACACTGACTGCTACGTCTTTGCAGGTGTCGAGAAATCCCGAAACCGTACTGGAGTTACCTATGACAAGGGAACCCTGCAGAAGCTCCTGACTCATATCCTGCAAAACGCAGTCAAGAATTGGGGTATCGCTGTCCATACCGGGGATTGCCGATACAAGGTTGAAGACGGTTTCGATTACGTTCATCGTGATGGCTTCGACGGCTAACTTTTTGCCGTCTGCGTAGGCGTTGTTGGCGATGTTTCTATTCTCGGTTGGGTCCGCTGTGCCACCGCTGTAGAACCGTGCAATATAGTTCTGGTCTTGTTGGGATTTATTCTCCGGCAACGAAAAGGTTGGGCCATCTATAGGCATGCCCAGCTTCGCGAGGCCCAATGATAAGCCCCTCACCAAAAGTCCAGGCAAGTCCAAAAACTCAAACCAGCTATCGCCGGTGACCCACGCGGCGTAGCATTTCGTCGTCGTCAAGTTGCATTGCAATGAGTCGTAATTCCCTGCGCCGACCGGACTTTCAGTTCCCCCTTCCGGCACGATTAAAGCTGGATTAGCATTTGTCGGCTTGATCTGTCCCAGCCAGCCGACCGCGCATCCGCCAAACATACCTGTGCAATTCTGCGGACTGAAACCATAGGCTCCGCCACTCTGGTTCACCGTAACCCCATCCGTCGTTTGAAATGAAAGATACCGCAGATCCAGGCAGGGCAGCCCGGGGTTGGAGGTGCTGAAGTCTGGGTAGCAATACGGCGTAACGCTTACGGTCGCCGGAAGCCCACCGGTGCCGGAATCCGTCGCGCTTGGGTTGACTGACGGGGGCCACTGCGCCACGCTCGCCTGCCGAGATGTCGCACTGTTCAGTTTCATTGCGGCTAATGCCTTCACCACTGCTTGCACTGCGTTTTGTGCGGCAGCCAAGACCGATGGTTCGCTCAAGGGATCGGCTTTGCTTACGCTCTGGGCCAACGCTGCCGCCAGCTGCGCCGTCGCCGGATTCGCAGCTATCGCACTCAGGATCGACTTTGCTCTTAACGGGTCCTTGGTGAATAGAGCGGGCGTGAGGAAGACGATTGTTTCGGCCATGGTCTGGACATCATGCACCAAGCTATTAGGGGAAATCGCCGCCATTGGCGAGGCGGTCACCTGCCAGCGAGTCCTATAAACTCCGAGGGACGCCGGACTAAAGGCCGAATCCTGAGCCTCGCGGCCTGCCACCGCAACACCTGCGGAGGGAACAGTGGCTGAGGTTCCACCCACGGTGATTGCCAGAAATCCGAAGTCCTTTCCTGGAACCATCGCTGCCACCAACCCAACACCTACAGGATTAACCGATGCCGTGAAGCTTCCATTTGCGCCGGACGTGGAAGTTTGGCCGCCGAAGCTCAGAACCGTCATGCTCGCCGCACTGATGCCGGTTGGAGCAATGATGGAGCCGTTGACGGTGACTGGAGGGATCGTCGTGAAGGAGAATGTGGCCGTGGCACCCAGCGGGTTCAACGCAGCATTCCTTACCATCCCCCCCACCGTTGCCGTGTACCTTGTTTGTGGGCTGAGCGCGCCCGCCGGTGTTAACGACACTATATGCTTCGCTGCGTCGTACTGTGCCGTCACTGGTATGGGTGCTTTGGCGCTTGCCAATCCGAATGTGGATGGGCCGATACTGGCCGGATCCAACGCTTCATTGAACTGGATCTGAATCACTGGAGTCAGGGGCACGCCGGTGGCCCCGTTTCCTGGAGATGTAGACGTAACAGCAAGGGGTCCCATCGCGGGTGGGGCGGCGAGCACCGTGAACATGCTGTTGCCCAATGCCGCCTGAGTACCGGTGGTGACTGTCACATTGCGCGACCCGATTGCCGCCACAGGGTTGATTGTCACGGTGGCGGTGGCGGTGGTCGGACTGACGACAGTCAGCATTCCGGGCTCGCCTTCCTGAGCGCCGGCAACACTGATGTCCGGTCCGAAAGACGCAAACGTTTGCCCCTGCAAAAAACCGGTGTTCGCGCCCGTAAGCACCGCCGTGTAAACGCGGCCTGCGATCCCCGAATTCGGGTTTACCGATGCCAGCGTCGCCTGCGGACCGCCCGTGCCCGCTCGGACCGCAATTGTCACAGTGTTGGATGTTCGCCCGCCGATGGACATCGTCATGGGCACCGCAGACCCAGGCGCTACCGCTGCTGGTACGAGAGCATTCACCTGGTACTCCCCAACGAATCCAGGCGCCAGACCGGAGAAGATGACTTGAGCAGGCACACCGCCAATGGTCACTATCGGATTGGTGGTGGTGCTTGCCAGCGGACTGGTGGGAGACACCGCCCCGCTGGCTGGCTGGTTCACAACTGGGCCGAGACCAGTGCAATAGATCTGGACGTACGTGCTGCCTGCTATCGCGGGGTTCGACGAGTCTACCAATCGGTAGGAGGTATCCAGAATCGCTCCCTGGCCGGTTCCTTGACCGTTCATGCTGAAGATGCCCGGCGAGAATGCCGAAAGGCTCACCGTCTGCGCGGTGCTATTCTGACCGTTGATTGTGGCAGTGATCGACGTCTGCGACTGGTTTGCCAACTCCCATGGCACTAGAAGATTGACCTGTCCACTTGAAACGTAATACAGGGGCGCCTTCGTCCCGCCAGCAAACTGCATGGACAGCCCCCCAAGGCTCGTTGGCCATGGCGCGCCGGGCGTGATGGCGGGTGAGTTCATTGGGAAACTTCCGTAGACAGCCACTATGCTTCCCGGCGCCACAGGCGTGCCGACGGCATAACTGGCGGCGTTTAGAATTCCTCCAGAGCTTATGGATGGTCCCGATGCGGCGATTGTGAAGTTGAGGGTGAAAAGAGAGGAACCGTTCCAGGAAACGCGAACGCTCCAAGCCCCTGGCAACGATGCCGGAGGATTGCCTGCGACGTCGATGGGCCACCAATAGCACCAACTACCTGCCGACGCAACCGGGTCCCAATTGGCTGATTTATATTCGGCCCCGCTCGGCGAGTACCACGTTGCCGACGGTATGTCACCAGCACTTGCGCCAGTTACGTTGAACCAGACCCAAACCCTCTGATCGGAGATCAGAAAGGAAGTAGCCGGCGTGGGGACTGGGCAACTGCTACTGCTGCTATCGACAGCCTTGGTGACCATGCGGTTGGTTACGGTGACCCCAAGACAGAAAGAAGACGTTAGAATCAGACAGACCAGGAGGCGCGCCAGATTTGAGTTTATCGACCTTGCAAATTGGTGATAGACGGATGTCAGCCCAAGTACTGTCCACAGTCGCATAATAACCTCCACAAGGCCCGACGGCTTTGCACTCGTTCCTCAATGATCGACCAACCGGCAACGCGCCGCATTTGAGGCCAGTTATGCCTCTGACGGCTTAAAATAAGCGACTGCTGCTAGTTATTCGTCCCGTGAAAATATTCGTGAAGGTTGCAGCGCCGACTGAGAACGCGAAAGTACCCGTGACGGTTGCACCGACATCAGCGGTCGCCGCGGTGATCGAAAGACTCCCGGAACTGATACTCCCACTGCCACTACCAAGGACATTGTTATAACTTCCCGTCACCTGAGAAAACATTACGCTATTCCCCGATAACGTTGGCTGAGTACAATATGCATTCAGAAGTATTCCGGTCATGAAGTCCGCCGTTGTGTCTACCAGTGCCATGCCGGTTCCCATAGCACCCACCGTGAATTTTGTCGAAACCTGCTTTCCGGCAAAGGTCAGCGGTGCTTGAATAGTGATCTCGTAATCCTTAAACGGATTGCTGGGCACTGCAGGTACGACCGTGAGAGCGGCTGTTTGTTGACTACCGTTGAGGCGTGCGGTAATTGTAGCCGTTTGGATAGTAGCAACCGCAGAGACCGTGACATAGAAGTTCCCCAAATTGAGTCCCTGCGCAATACGGAGAGTTGTTGGCACTTGGAACGCACTATTCGAGGAACTTAGCTGAACATCCACGCCGCCGCTCGGTGCCAAGCTGGAAATCGACACTTGAGCTAAAACGATATTTGGTCCAGTTACAGAAGTTCTTGTAAGGCTCAGGGCGCTAACCGTTGGTGGTGGCGCTGCTGATGCCTGAATTGGAAGCAACACGCCAGCCTGAACGCCAAAACCTCCGTAGGTGGCCGTAATCGCTTTGTCCCCTCCTGACATCTCCGCTGGCACAACAACATTCATCTGATAAAGTCCCGGAGACACCAATCCTGCAAATTGGACCGTGGCGGCAACGCCACCAATCGTTATCAGAGGCATCGTGGGCAAGACTCCGGATTGCGATGGGGACCCGCTGACGACAGGCGGCGATGTTGGCCCGAACCCGTTTCCATAGAGGGTAACGGTCTCCCCCGCCTTGGCCGGCGTGGTCAGGCCAGGATACAGGCTGGCAGGTCCGATGAGGCTCCCGTCGGCGTGCAAGCCCGTCACGTAGTGACCGCCATTTAATACAAAGAACGATGGGGAATACTGTAGCTCCAAGATGCTGACAAAAGCGCTGGTCGCGCCATTGTTGGCGACTTGCACTTGTACTGGTCCCGAAATTGGATCGGGGGGCGTGAGAATATTGATTTGCGCCGCACTGATGTAGTACACAAACGCCCTCTTCCCGTTGACCGTCACGCTAACGCCGTCCAGTTCAGTTGGCATCTGGTTATTTACGAAATCTGAGTCTTGCCAAATGCGCGATTTCCCGGCTGGGGCGAGGCTCGACCCCTTGATCATCACCCACGTATTCGGGGCAATCGCCTGGCTGTCACCGAAAGCGTTTGACACCGCGGAAATTGCCGGGACGCCTGAAGCCGGAGATGGTGCCTGCGGGATACTACTGGAAGAAGCATAATACCGGATGTAGTCTCCGCTGGCCGCGCATTCAGTCTGAAAACCCTTCAAGAGCCACCCGTCAATGGTCACGTAGGTAACCTCCGCACGGGTTGAAGATCCATCGTCGTTGTAGCGAACTCCAAAATGCAGATGCGGAGCAGTGCTATTGCCGGTGGTGCCCATCCATCCGAGTTGACCGCCTTGTTGTACACTTTGGCCAATTGCAACCAGAGGAATGTCTCGCATGTGCAAGTAGCGAGTAGAAAAGCCAGTGGCGGCATTGCCGCCGTCGTCATGGCTGATCACAACATAATTCCCATTGTCGGGGATAGGATTTGTGACGCTTGTTGCAACAATCTTCCCGGCTGCCGCTGCGATAATTGGGATACTGCCGCCAGTTGCTGGGTTAGAGTAGGTTTGATTGCCGTTTGAATCCTTGTTCCTCCAGGAGAAATCAATGGCAAAGTAGTTGAGGCCGGCATGACCGGTATCTGGTTGCAATCCTTTGCCTGTGCAGTCGTACCCCCCCGCCTCGGTGGTTACGAGCCAGGACACCCCTCCGGGTAGGGGCATCTTGAAAGCAGGCGTGGGAACCGGCGGCGTGAATTCTAGGGAAAGTGCTGGCCGTTGTGCGTCGTCACTGTACCGCGAACTGCGCAGCATATCAAAATTGTTAGCGTTGGCAAGTGGAGCAATTACGACACCGTAGTTAGCGCCAGTCTGCCAGGCATTAAACGTGTCGGTGATAGTGGAGGTCCACCATTGCCCGATTGTCGGCCTCGCCAAGTTAGCGATGAGTGCGGCCGGTGGCTGTGCGTCCCAGACCAACGCAGGAGACCAATTGCCGGTGACACTGCTGATTTTTGCGGCGACCGGAGTTGAATCGTCCCCCCGCGAATACGGCATGAGGTTGAGAACCGCGCGAGTTACGGTTTTCGGTAGGCCAGTTGTATCGAATTTTAGGTAGCTTCGGTATTCGTCGGCGTAACCGCCCACCTGTAGCTTCTCGTCACGAATGAGTACCTTTCCGTAATAAACGCTGGTAATCCAGCCATCCCAGATGTGTTGTATACCTGTGGCTAATGCGACATCATACGGCGTAGGCTGGTACCACACCGAGTTCGCGGAGATTGGAGGAGTAGCAGAAGGAGCAGCAATTTGAAATTGCAGCGTTGAAACCACTGCCCCATTCAACTTCACTTTCACAGACCACATGCCTACCAATGTGGCCGGTTGCGCGCCCGCGATTTTTAGCGGCGAATCCGTGTAGCAACTGTTATTAGCGGTTGTCCGAGGATCCCAAGGTCCGCTGGCAGGTGCATAAAATTGCCCTGCAGGGGTGTAGTACTCACTTGCAAAAACGTCGCCGACGTTTAACGAGGTGGCGTAAAACCACAGAATGGCCTGCGTGTCGGTAGTCAAAAACGTCGTCGCAGCTACAGGAGGCGCGTTCGGGTCGCAGGCTGCCGGTGCAGTGCGTGTCATCATCGGAAGTGACACTTGGGCTGCTCGGAAGGGTTGGATTCCTCTTGGCTCCGATGGAGCGCCTATTTGTGTGGTTTCCAGAGTTGGCAATGCCGGCAGTTGTAGCTTCTGAGCATTGACGGATATGGAGGTGGCAAATAGGATGGCAGCGAACAGTGACAAAGAGCGGCTTCCACAATGACCAGCCGAAATAAGGCTGAACGACATTTGATTTCTCCTTTTCGGTGCCGTCAGACCATTTACTCAATAATATGGAACGTAAACATCTTTCCGTAAGATGAGGAAACAGCATTCGTCGTCGAGGACCCACCAGCACCGGGCGGGAGAACTCCGTATTCACCGGCGCCAAGGCTGGCGGGTAGGATCACGATGAAATTCCGTGGTGCAACTTTCTTGCTCTCGAAAGGCACCAAATCGCGCATTGCACCTCCCCGCTGGTTGAGAATGCCTCCGGTAACGGACCGGAATTCCCGATAGTCCTTGTTTATCCGCAACCGGAGAAGCTGATACTCGGATGGTGCTATTCCCTCGGCTGTCACAATTAAAACTTCAACAGGACTCTTCACCGAATTCTTACTGCTCGGCCCGTCGATGTTGCCGTTCAAATCCTTCTTCACGACACCTGCGCTCGCCAGGCTTTTTATTGCGCCTCCCGTCTTCCAGTTCACAACTTCAGGTTGGACCTCCGCCCACTCGCCGGCCTTCTTCACATAAACGCCAATCTCAAGGGGTGGTTTTTCTGCGACAACTGGCGGAGGAGGAGGGGCGGGCGCTACCGGTACGACAGTAGGAACTGGTGGAACTGGCGGCGAAACGTAGGCTTTCGAGGGGTCCATCAGAACCTCGATCAGATTGTCACTTGCCGCCGCTTTTTTCAGCGCGATCAGTTGATCCGGGGTCAAATCAAACGCTGTCTGGTTTTTGCGGACCTTCGAGGCGACGATGCTCTCCGGCACTTTGGCCTCTACCATTTTTATGATGTCCTCGATGGAGAGGCTCGGGGCGGCAACAACCTGGGGTGCCGGTGCTGTTGCCGGAACGGGCGGTTTGACATCGACAGCTTTTTTCTTGGCGGCTGGCGTTTGCCCCGCACTCACCAGAGGGAAGGTTACCATAAGGGCAATAAAACCCATTAGTCGAATTCGATTACTATGTGGCTGATACATGAGTTTCTCCACGAGCTTGTCACATCTGAATGTTGATAATCCCTACGGCGGCGTTAGCCTAAAACTGCGAACGCGCCGCAATTTAGCACTTTGCAGGTTCTCCATAAACCAATCTTTACCCGTGCCGATCTTCTTTCAATGTTCGCTCTCCTGCGCTTCTCCGCACGGTCCGGCACTGGTATTTTACGCAGTGGCATAGGACGAGATCCTGCTTGACCATCACCATCCTCCTCAATCCATCGCGACCGACCAACTCGGCACTTTTGCCGGATGCCATGCACGAGAACCAGAGGCACGCAGTGGGTGCCAGCTTTGCAGCGAGAGGTGTCGTACTTGACCAGAGCTACCATCTGGCGGTCCTCGGCGTCCAGATTAGTCGCTAGTATGGGCAGCAGGCAGCGCTACGATGATGTAGCTAAAGTTTCTGCCAAGCCTTGTTTTCGTGAGCATTAAAGCCTCCTTTTGCAGCCAAAGGCGAGAAAGACTGGACCAAACAGCATTAATCATAACAGACTTGCAGATCTTGTATATGGCGTTGATATCTGCTCGGATGACGGCGCTTTCTAGGACGGGAGTTTGTCGAGCACTCCCATCAGAACAGTGTGCGGGGGCGGGGCGAGAAGAGGAGCGGTGTGATAGGCTCGATTTGTGGATCATGAACTCGTGTTATGGAGAGAATAAAAATGATGCAATTGTGCAGCAGTCTGAATTTGCGGAGCAGCATCGTGCTGCTGGCCGCTTTGCCATTCTTTACACTCATGGCTCAAGATGCCAAGAAGGTGCAGGAGCCTGAATATATCGGGGTCGTCTTCTCTCTGGATCAAGCGGGGGCACTAGTGCCGCTGGAGAGGCAGCAGTCAAATGCTGCATTTAAGACGAAAGCCGGAGGGTTTGGTGGGGGCCAAAGTAGCATCGTCTACAAAGGATCAAAATCACCAGTACGATTTAAGGCGGGGCAAGCGATCCAGTTTGTCGTTCGCCTAAACGCCCCCGGAGTGGAGCCAGACAGCCTGGTTAATCTGGATGTCTTAAAGGTAACGAAGAATGAACGTGCAATTGTTACGGTTAAGGTGAAGCCAATGGGGTGGGGTGGCGCGAAATCACGAAAAGGAGAAGATCTTCGCCCTCTCAACTTCAGCAAGTATGGGGAACAATCACTCAAAGTATCGCCAGCGGAACCTTTGGGGCCAGGTGAATATGTGATAACGACGCGGGGAGGGAACGGTGCCTTTCTCTTTGGTATCGATCCTAAATGAGCTTCTGCCCTAGGCACCATAGGCAGTGGGAAAACTGCTTGGTAGTGCGGCTCTTTACTACCTTATCGCTGGTCAAATCAGAGGGGTGGCCCCATTACCGGATACACGTGTAAATCTGATACCCTCAAATCACGTTGACCAACCGATGGCGCGGAACCAGTGGCAACTGATCGTGGTCGCAATGCTGCACTCCGCTGCAGGAAGTTCATCGTGAACAAAAAAAGACTTAATCGGCACAGACAAAACTCGACCAGGAGGAGATACGCGAACCAACCACGCATTGGAAGGCATTATAGGAGATAGAGATGGCCATTCAACATATTCCTGGGGTTACGCTTCAGGATGCTGAAGCAGCAAACCGGGGGTTCCTCACCAGGTGTTGAGCGTGATGCGAAAGACTTGGGGGTGGCTTGAAGGATGCGCTGTCTCCAGCCGGGTGGGCGAACATGATCGAGGGGGCGTGGTTGCTGCGAATCGATCCAAAGAACCACCCACACGCCCGCAAACGGAAAAGCCGGTCGGCATCTTTGCCGACCGGCCTCCAAAGCCTACCCAATCTTCTACTTGCTTATCACTGAAGTTCCCGCCCGCGCGCTCTTTTCAACGATTACCAGCATCTGGTCGCTCCCAATTGTGTAAGCTTGCTCGACGACACCGCGCGCCTCAACCTGTTCTCCTTGTCGCGGCGAAATCTGCGTTGTCACCACGGCGATTGAGCCCGTTCCGTCGCTGAGGCGGAAATAACCTGCCCGATAGAAAGAGAATGCGTCCGTCACCACGCCGGTGATCTGCACTTCCTTACCATCGAAGTTCCGGGGATTGCTGATGATGTCGGCGATTTGCGGACTGACCTGCTCCCGAACCTTTGTGCAGCCCGCGCAAAACGCCAATGCGAAAGTAATGACCGTCGCGATGATCTTCATTCTGGTCTCCCTTTAGGGATGGTCCTCAAGTTCGATTCTTCCGCTTAGCGGGAAGGATCGAACGTAATGCTCAGCAACTGCGACTTGTCGAACTCCACGTTGATCTTGCCTAGCCGCGCGGATTCCTCGGCAAATTCCATGTACGCCGATTCCACCATCGCTTCGAGCATGTCCGGGTTGATGACCTTGCGTTCCGCCTCGACCTGCAAATCCACCAGCCTGTCGGTAAAGACCTTCTTCAACTTGAGGCGCGCATCCTGGCGGAAGCGCGATTTGTTGGCGACGGATTCGCTCTGGATGCGCGTAAGATAATCCTCGACGGCGATCGCAACTTCTGCGATCGCGCCGCGGCTCATCACCTCATTCGTTTTTCTGACCGCCAACAACTGCTCGCGAAACGTTTCCAGCCGGGTAGTCAGTGCGGCTTCCTCCGCCGCCCGCCGCGTCTGCGCGTACTTGGAAAACGGATTCCACGCGCGCTTCCGGTCCACGACCATGGAAACGTCGGTCTTCCGATCCATCTCCTCGCGCTGTTGGCGCACGATGTCGCTGGGCGAGTTCGCTGCGCTACTTGCGCCTCGCGAGGTTATGAGCGCCAATGCTTTCGGATTCGTACTGTTCATATTGTTTCTCCTCTTTCTATTCAGGAAACCTGAATGGTGGTCGGTTTGAGCAGCTTTTCCACGCTGTCGAGATAGGAAGCCACCTCAGCGCGCAGTTGAAGGATGAAGAGTCGCGCCGAGATCGAACCAGCGTTCAATTCGGCGGTAAGATCGCGCAAGCGCGTCGCAAGCGCGTCGTTCAGCTCGGTGATCTGCGGCATGCCGCTGGTCCGCTCTTCCGAAGAGGCACGGGTGGCGTACAACTGGTCGAGGATGCGGTGGCGGCTTCCCTTCAGGATGTCGAGGGCCGATCCGTTGCGCGGGTGATCGCTTCTATCCCGTGCATGCAGGGACTGAACGATCTTCTCCCGGTTGGTGGTGAGAACCTCGATGGCTTCGGCGATGGCGGTATCGCCGCCGCCGACTTCCTCCATCTCGCCGTTGAATGGATCCTCGGCGCGAGGGCCGTCATTGTTGTTGTCGGCCTCGATCGTGGTGACCTCGGTGGATGCCTTATTGAGCAGCCGCTTTAGCGGATTCATGTTCATTCTCCTTTGGAGCGTTATCGGTGGTGTTGTGGTCGTTTCCGTCGCCGGTGCGATAAAGCATTCGCAGCCGCTCGGTTTGTTCCAACAGCAGTCCGATGATCTGCTGCTCTTCTTCTTCCTGGAGCGCCGCTGCCCTGATGGCCGCGACGCAGGCATCGAAGAAATCGTTCACTTCGTCATCGAGTTCGGCGACGAGCGCGTAATTCCGATGAATAAGGCTGGCGTACAGCGAGTCCAGCCGCGTTTCGAGGATGGTGATCAGCGTGGCGGGCGCGGTCATCGTCTGAAACGTGCCGCTCATCCGCGCCTGCAAGTCTTCGATTAAATCCTCATAGGCGGTGACCGTCGGATGCCCCCGGCGCGCGGGCTTGCCGAACAGGAGTCGGAACACTACTTTGAACGCCAGTGGGACCACTCCCTGCGCGGCTTGCAGACTTCGCCGCAGGCGACGGAGCCAGATGCCCATAGCGTGAATCCGCGCGGGCAGATCCAGGCCTTTCTGTCGCGTCGCCAGCAGCGCGATGAATCCCGGGAATTCTACGGCGGCCGAGAGAATGATCGCCCACCAGACCGCGGCGTCCCAAGGCTCCTGTACTCGGCGTAACGCTTCGTTGAAACGGTCATCCTGCCCTCGAAGGATTTTGCCTTTTTCGTCATACACCGGTTTGCCCGGCGCGGATGGCATCGGAATGGAATTGGTGTTCGGGAGACGACCATGAACGTCGGCCAACGCATCATATTGTTTCGTCAACCCGGCCCAATCGCCTTCCGTGATGCCCAGGAAATCCGGCTTGAATCCTTCCGCGATCCGGCGGCGATCACCGATCTGAGATTCCTGCCCGCTGATCGCCGCAACACGCAACCGAAGTGTTGACGCATCCGCCCTGCAATTCCGGATCACATATTCATTCCGCTGAATCCGGCGCTGGATTGTTTCCCGCTCCGCCACATTCGGCGAATCCGGCAGATCCTTAACCAGCTTCCTGTTTTCCTCCACCAGGTTCTCCGCCTGGTGTCGCCGCGTGTCCGCGTCGGCGGAAAACAGCTTGGCCTGCGTCTTCAGATCGAGATCCTGCTGGTTGATCTCCGCGATTTCAGCGGCTTTCACTTTCACCGCGACAATCTGCAGCGCGCTCTGCTGCCGCCGGAATTCCGTGACTGTGTAAGCGGCGTTCTGCTTCATCCCCACGCTCGCATTGAGGAACGTGAAAAAGTACAAGAAGGTAAAAGCGAAAGAGACGGATTCGGATACCAGGAAACTGCAAAATCCGAAGGCGCGCTGCCGCAGGCTCTGGCCGTGCGCCGCGAGCATTTCCGATCCGTAGGCCATCGCCTGAATCCCGATGGCCGTGGGCACGGCGGCCCAGACCGCGATCACAAGCGCCAGGCCTTCCCACGTGGTGTAACACGCGACGACAGCGAGAAAGAACGCGCCGCCTACCATTAAGTAGTGCGCGAGATCGATCATGTGGAGCGTGAACTTAAAGTTCCCGGAACGATCCATAAGGTTGCCCCTCACCCTGGTTGGGTGTAACCCGATATTAGGAGTTTTATCTGATTAGTTCCAGGTAAAGAAGCAGGAAACTACAGGGAAGCTCCGGATCAATCACACCGTTCCGGTGCTTTCCGCCTTGTTCCGGCAGAACACAAATTGTTTATAGTGAGGGTTGAGTGGGCTGGACACCTGGCATGCTGGCTCCCATCCGAATTGGGCCGCGTAAACAGTCAACTGTGACGAGTCATACCGGGTAGAAGTCACTAGAGTAATGTCTCGTCCGTTAATTCTCAAGGAGATAGTCACGGCCCAACTGCCTGGAACATCGCTCCCGCTACTGGGACGAACATCAACAGCGGTACGATCAAGCGCGCTCGTCAGGCTTTCTTGAGAATCCGTCTCGCTTAGAACCGCTCTTACGACCGGTCGGATGAAACGCCGCAAGTCTGGATGATTGTATTTGCCATTCAACATCCGCTCGATGGCCTCGGGTGACAGTCCATCGATCGTATCAGCACTAAGAATGAGGACATCCCCATCGCTAGCTACATTGTCCAGCGAGCGAAAGAATAATTGCTCTCGCAGATTACCAATCGTGCCGCCTGTCATGCCGAAGATCACATTGCCCTGCCGGTGAAAAAACCCTCGCAGGTCGCTCGTCATCTTCAGAACGTCGCCGACGATGCCTTCGGTCGTGACATTGGTGACATTGTCGGCCTGCAAGTCCTTGCGGATGAAAACCAGCGAGTCTGTCACCATGTAAAAGCTGACATCAAAGACGTAGTAGGTTAACTTCGCACTCGGCTGCTGCTTGACTAGAGTCTTCATCAGGAGCAAGTCTTTGGTGGGCGCTCCACCACCAGCAAGCATTACAACCGTTCCAGGTTGGCTGTTACCCACGACGCGAGTCCAGGGTTCGCTGTCAAAGAGCGACTTCAATCCCCATTTGCAGTGGTCATGGGTAGGGTAGGCATCCGCCCGCACAAGCGCGGTCCAATTGTGGGCCGACTCCGGGTCTAAGTAATAGTGTCTTTGGTCAACTCTGCCGTTGCGGAGTCCGGTTGCTACCGTTTCTATTGGCCCGGTCTGATGCAGCCGGATTATTTGGAGACCCTCAAACTCGCTGACGGGAATCGGTTCAATTGCTAGTGGCAGATGAACCTCGCCGTCCACTGCGCCTTTCCTTGCAATGCGGTCCCCCATGATCTGGCGGGCGCTCACCTGTAGTGCTTCAGGCAGATAGCGGATGAACTCTTCCATGTCAGCATCAACGAGCTTCCGACCACGGCTCCTCTGACCTACTGCGCCCTCACAACCCAGTGCATCCGCAAGTGCTTCCCAGAATGTCCAGGAGTCTTTGTTAGCTGGATAGTGTTGTTTAAACCTGTGGAGTCTCTCCGCGATTCTCTCCGCCTGTTCGATGTCCTTGAAGAGCACCTTTTCGATGACCAGCTCGCGCATGGTCTTTGCGTCCAATAGGTCGCAGCAGAGATCTATCTTGGTCTCAAAATGTGGGACACCACCGGTTGTAGGCTTACGAATTCGTGACATCGTAGGTTACCGAACGGGTTGATAACGAGTTAGGGCGTAATTCGCCAAAAGCGCCATAACGATTCCAGGCGCAGCTTCGTTCATGATCCCACTCCATCCGAAGTATTGCCACAGGACGGCTGTACAGGTTCCGACGATGACAGCGGCAATGAGGGAAGTGTCTGTGTGACGCCACTGCAACAAGCGGATCAGCATCGCAGGTGCCAGCCCTGCTCCCATTAGCGACACGGACGAGAGCGCAAGATTGGCGACGGTGCTATTTAGATTCAATGAGACGATCATGGTTCCACCACCCAAAACGGCGGTCAGAAGGACGGATTCTTGTGCGCTACGGCGGTTGTCATCGGATCGGCTGAAGAGATCGCGTGAGACAGTTTGCGCCATCGCTACAAGCAAGCTGTTTGAGGCAGCGGCTATCGTTGCGAATATGTCGGCGACGATGATGCCAGTGATGATCGGTCCCGTATTAGAACGATGAAACAGAACCAGCCCTTTCTCAGGATCAAGAAGCGCTGGCATAACCCCCCGGAGTGCCATTCCGAAGACTGTCATCGCAATCCACGTAGACTGTACAAATCCGTTATAGATCCACCAAGCGGAGCGTGTCTCCTCAGGATTAGCACCTGCCAGATAGCGCGTAACCATCTGCGGTTGGCCCAGCCCAAAGCCCAGAGATGCGGCAGCGAAACCGAGAACAAAGGGTAGCGCGAGTAGGAGCCCTCCTGGAGCTAAATGAAGAAACTCTGGGCCAGCAGCTTCGATGTTCTTCCAAAACGTAGCCGGGGTCCGCGAGGCAATTACGACCACCGCGATCATTGCGATCGCGGTTCCGATCAGGCGAACTATTGCCTGTAGTGTGTCAGCGTAAACGGAGCCTCGAAAGCCACCAATAGCTGTGTAGATCACGATGAGGGCTGCGAACGTCAACAGCGAAGCTACACCTCCGAAGTCAAAAGCACCTTCCAGGAATTTCTGGCCCGCGATCCATTGGGCAGACACGTATCCCCCAAGACAGACAACGATCACAAGGGCTATCGTCCGTTTGAGCCACATCTGCGGCCGAGGACTCATACCATCGACAATCAGATCCGTCATAGTCGTGGCCCGAACGGCGCGCCCGGCTGCGTTGATCCGATTCGGGAAAACCCACCAGAACAAGATATCACCAAGCAACCATGCCAATGGCAACAGGAGCCAATGAGCGCCGAAGCTATATCCAAGGCCCACGGCTGCCGTTACCACAAACCCGCTGTTCGCCGTAGCCCCCGCACTAAGGCCTACGAGCCACCTGTTTAGGCGTTGGTCGGCCAACGCGGCTGAGGTCACCCCCTTCGCGTCGCGCCGACCCAAGAAGGCCACCGCTAACGTGGCGAGAACCGCGCATCCGAATACCACTAGCGAGAAATCCGCGCCTTTGCTGGGCATGAATCAATGATCCCCTTTCCACCGCAGGAATTAACAGGGAATCGAAACGGAAAGCACCGGAAAGCCGGTACACACCTCTGTCACTGTCACTTTCTTGTGCTTGCGGGGTCTCGACAACACATCATAAAGGACGTTTTGCAACGTTCAACGGCTTAGGCCGGTCGCGGCACGGGTTGTGCGACAACCTCAAATCGAAATCCTTTCCACAATATTGCGGGTGATCTTTTTGTCGCGCCGGTCGTAGAGGCGCGTAGTGCGCGGATCGGCGTGGCCGACCAGGCGCTGTACGTCTTCGAGCGGCACGCCTTGCTCAAGCAAGTCAGTGATGGTCGTTACGCGGAAAGAATGCGGCGAGAGCCGTGCCGGGAGACCGGCGTCTTTCAGCCGGCGCTTGACCATGCGGCAGATGTCCACCCCCGACATGGAATTTTCGGTAAGATGGCCGCTTTTGCGGTAGGCAGTGCGGAATAGCGGGCTGTCTTTACCGGCCTTGCCCAGACCCGCCGCATTGATGTATTCGAACAACATCTGTTCGAGGTCGGGGGTTGAGTAGCAAACGGACGGAAAACCGGGTTAAGCCAGTCTGGCGGCATCAGAACGGCGGCGACAGCCTGGGGCGGGTGCCAAACCCCATATTTTCGGCAAATCGCACCTCGCCGATAACGGCGATTCAGTCACCCCCCCAAATCGACCGGTGGCCTGGTGCAAAGCTGGAGATGTGGATGTAACAGATATCCACTTGAGATTCAATCGATTCCAGAAATCGCCGAGGACATCGGAATCCTTACCCCGGTTTTCCGTCCGTTTGCTACTCGGGAGCCTAGGTCAGAGCGCGTCAAGCGCACAGAATCTTCCAAGCCATCGAGCCCGGACTGGATTGTTAGTAGTTTATGAGCGATAACGGCTAACAGCGTTCCAGACGCAGATCAACTCTTCTTGCGGGTAAAAAGCGTTAACAGCTTGTTCCAGCTCGGTCGTTCACGCTCCACACGCTCTCGTAGCTGCTTCCACATCACCGGGTTCAGGGAGTGCTCCAGGATTACTCGTTCCAACTCAGCCAACCGTTTGGAGCTAAGCTGCGCCAGCCGTTCGACCAGAACGTTAATAGCATCACTTCTCAACCCGTCCCAACGATTCTCCCGAGAGGAAGAACCGAGCCAGAAAATCAGAGCATTTTCTTCTATCGCCGCGAATTCAGAAGAGCGCCCGGCACTCAGCACCCGCCGATAGGAATTCCATAATTCGGTTTCATGCTCCTTTCGAACGACGGCCCATAACACCTTTCCATGCAACTCTGGCTTAGCACCGGCGCTGGTTAAACAAGGTTGCAGAAAAACATCCAGGAACTCTCGATATCCAGTCGCGTCGATTCCATTAAGTTCTTCAGCGAGTCCCTCAATCTGCGCCGTCTTCCCATCACGCGCGTCCCGCATCCGGATTCGCAGCGCTGGGCGGTTGGGAATAAGCCGAACGTCGTACTTGCGTGCAAGCTCCTCTAGACGGAACGCCCACTCGGTCCATTCACTATTTCTTGAATCAAGAGGCAGGGCTGCATTCACCCAAAGCACGCACTGGCGAAGAAACCCGGTCGAGGCAGAAGGGATATCCAGCCCGTCCAGCCATCGTTTCGCCTGACGTCCGATGCGATCCCTTTGCCAGTCGGCAACCAGTTCCCGCGCGATCCGTTCGCCGTATTTGCGTTCGTAGCCGGGTAGTTCCCGCAGCACCGATTGCGCGTAGCGCTGGTAGGAAGCCTCGGCGTCGGTCCATTGAACCCTAGCATAGGTCAACTCCCCATAAAGTACCGCCGTCGCACCGGTATCGTCCAGCCGCTTTCGAACGGACTGCGCGAACGCCGGACGTTTTGCTGCCAAGATTCGTGCTAGGGCGCGTCCGAACGCCTCACCTCGGTTCTCCGCAAGAGTGTCTTCGCCCTCCATGGCGGAACGGCAGAGTCCCACTACAGAGTCTTCATCTGCTCCGAGTACCCGTAGAATGCGCTCGGCCGCTTGATCCAGCGGTTCCCCGGAGCGGAGCAAAGCCGTAATGACCGTTCGGGCTTCTGGCTGATCCCAAGTGGGATACCGACCGAGTTCCCTGTTCGCTGCCTGAACCTCGGATAAAACCCTCTCTAATACGTCTGGAACCAGCGAACCGAGGTGCGACTTGAATTGTCCCCAATGCCTCGCGCCAAGAAAGCCCGCGGCAATCTCCGCCGCGAAGCCGCGCAGGGACTCGAACAGATCTCGTCTAGCGTCGTCCACCAGCGCCGGATCGTTGGCAATGAAACGGTCAAAGATATCGAGCCACAACTGAATCGTCTGGTGGCGATGATGAACCTCGCCGCTGTTCGCCGCACAGTGGGCGAGAAAGCGCAGATAGCAACGCTGCTCTTGGCCTGTTTCCGGGCCGTCCAATGTCGAGGCGATTCGCGATAACCCAGGCAGCACCTCGCCGTGTTTCCCAGGGCGAACATGGCGCTCAGCGAACGCCAGGACAGCCGCCCGCTGCTTCGCATTCAGAGTTACGCGGTCGTCAATGCTCCAGCGGTAAAGCCATGCAAGGGCATCCAAACTAGGCTCGGCCTGTTCGTGGCTGAACAGGGAGGTGAACCGGAAAAAACTTTCAATTGGCTCGGGCCCATCTGCCAACCAGCCGGATACTGCATCCGCGTAGCCTTGACCAGCGGCTGGGACCTGGCTGTTTCGGCCCTCGATCAAATCGAACACAAAGAATTGGTATTTTGCTTGCGCCTCATCGCAGGTGAGCTGTGTGCCAGGCACGGTTGCGTTAATCACCGCGCAGTTCCGTTCATCAAACTGATACGTGGAGAGGCTCAAATGCTTCGCATAAGGAAGCGGAAAAGACTTATGAACGCAAGCCGTCCAAAACAAGCCGTTCAAAAAACTGTCGCGAATCATCACGGCCCGGGATGTCGCCGTATTGTGGAGCACCGCCCGCACCATGGTTGCTAGAAGGGCTTTTCTCTCCGGCGCTTCGGCGATGAACAACCGCAGTTCTTCGAAAGAAAAAGATTGTCCGGGAGCAATATCCGCGAGAAGCACTGAAGGTAATGGCTCAGGCGCGACGTCGGAATCTTCGTCAGGTAGTAGGCACCTTTTCCACCCATTCCACTCGTAGTAGTCGAGGGGCCAAACGGGTAAGTGCACAGCGTCGACAACGAGGGTATGAGCGAAGTAATTACCCCAGCGCCCGCTGTAGTCCTTGCCCACATAGCTGGAGAGAGTCAGCGCCCACCGTCCGGACCCCAGTCGGTAATAGCGCATCGCCGTCGGATACACGCCGCGAATCTCTTCTGCGGAAGGCTCCATGGGGACACCGCGGGGCGCCGTATAAGATCCCCGTCGTTCGACATCGGTTCGATCCGAAGAGTCCAGCCCCTGCGTGACGGACCGCATTTGAAACCCCGGGCCCCCGCCCATTCCGCGACGACAAGACGTGTAGTAATGTTGGAGCGCCATTGTCCCCGTTCTCATAATTTCGCGCCCTTGATAAGACCTTGCTGGTATAAAAGCCACAAGAATGGGTCCTCTACTCTATGGGGAATTACTCGCGGGATTTTTCCGTCAACGTGCGGATTGCAACCTAAGGCGGTCAGCCCGAAAAACGAAAACTTCTCATAGCGAGTCGACACCTGCTGCACAAGGTAGCCTCCGTTCCAGCGCGCTAGCAACGATTGCATCTCGTCGCTTACGGCACTCTGATCGGCGACGTCCAAACCACCGGCGTGCCGAGGCGAGGCATTCATCTGCATCTGCGTGTCGATCAGAGTAGCGACGGCATCACTTTTTGAGAAGGCAACCGCCAGCGGAGTCGGAATTTTGACGTTGGCCTTTAGGTGCCGTCCCGCCACAATCAGGTTGCTGGTCCGCGTCACGATCTCGGACGTTTCATCCGTAGACGCGGGAAGCGTGGTGTGGCCGCTGAACTGATCCCGAACCCAGGGCAATTGCAGCGGATCAAGCAGCAGGATAATGCCATCCGCACAGTAAATGTACTTATTTACCGTCGCCATCAAGTCCTGATCCCTTAGATCTTCGCCCGCCGTGTCGAAGAATACCAGGTTGACCGCGGCAACTATTTTCTGTTTTCCCCTAACGCTTTTTCCAATGAGTGTCAGACTGTAAATCATAGGGACTTGCACCGTTCGGTCGGTAAACCCGGATTGCGTCGTGCGGATTATTATATGCGATTTGTAAACAGGATCGTGGAAGTTCTCGCGGTATCGCTTAATGGTATCTTCATTCAGCGGCTCCAGTAGCATGTTGAGATCCGGTCCCAGCACATTTTGTATTTGATGGATCAAAACCGCCAGATAGTGGCTCTTGCCCGAATCCTTGCCGCCAATCAGGGCAAAGATATAGTTGCGAGACTTGCCGACTGTGTGCGGCAAGTCCATGTGGCAGGCTGGGCAGAGGCGCTTTCGGGCCTCTTCACGGCATTCCGGGCAGGCCATTCCGGACGAGAGCCCCCATCGCGGCGGGATCACCCTGCCCGTGGGGCGGCCGTCATCCCAGGCCTTGAATAATATTTCGTCCCGAGTCTGTACTTTGCAGCGCTTGTTCTTGCAGCGGAAAGGAGCGTCTTTCAGTCCAAACCGTTCAAAACAGAATGGGCAGGTTTCCTTTCTCAGCGTGGCTTTCAATGATTCAAACATATAATGGATCGGCTTCGCTCAATTCACAAGTAAATTCTCTTTGCGGGATGGTAATAGCCGAACCTGGCTTGCTTGACTGGGGTCGGTGAGAAAGAGTTTAATGTAGGTGTCCGGGTCCCATCCGGCTTGTGGAATATCGATCCGGGCGCGTCCGTCCTTCAGGTCAAGGCTGGGTAAATTGACCAGCGATTGACCATCAGTCTGAAAGACCGGCGGTTGCCCCCTTTGGTGTCGCAGTTCCAGCCCAGGCAAGCTGCGGCACTCGTCGGAAGTCAATTCGACCCAAGCTTCCCTGATGCGGCGCGGGTACAGGTTCCTCCGGACCACCACGCGGTAGTTCACCGAAACGGCTTTACCCATCGACGCAACGACTCCGACGCCAGAGGAGTAGGCTTCCATTCCGGCCCCTCTCGCGAAGATGGTGAAGTGGTGCGATTGCGGTGTATCGACCTTCAATTCCCAATAACCCGCGCGCTCATACTCAGCCCTCGTGACCCGGAGACGGGGTGCATCGCCTCCTTGGGGTTCCGCAGGCGCCTTATTGAAGTCATAGCGAATCAGCGCCTCCTCGATTCCAGCAGGCCAAGTCCATTGCAGGATGATGTGCCGGTCAGTCGACCTCGCGGAGCATCCGGTGACATTATCCACGTTGGATAAAGACACAACTTTTCCGGCCACCGCAATCGCATCCGTCACCGAGAATGGGACAAAATATACGGTACCCGGCGACGTCAGAGCAATTTGGGCCGAGGCTGTGTCCGTGTTAGTCGCGAGAACTCCATAACGGCTCACCTCACCTGGAGAAAACACAGTACCTTGCACTAGCGGCAAGGGATCGGTGGAATAGCGGATCTGGACCGAGGCACCACGCACGGGCGTCCAGGTCAGGATTGCGAGCTTGCCCGCAACCCTGACCTGCATATCCACAACCGGCGTTGGAGGGGCCGCCGGAACCGCTGAAACAGTTGTGCCTTGCGTTAGAATTTCACCACCCGCCAGCCCCGGGTGATCGAAAACTACGAAGAGCTGGTAAAGGTACGTCGAACCGTTGACCAAGTTCGTGTCCACAGCGCTGTTGCCGGAAACTGTGACTCTTCGCCCGTCGCCTGGACTCGTTGGAGGAGTCCCTGAGGACCTCCAGACTTCAACTCTCCTGGCACCGGCTGGAGGTTGCCAACTCAGCATGACCTGACCGTCAACGGAATGGACCTTGATCGCCTCGACTTCCGCTGTTAGCAGATGCGGCCCGCTACGCGCCGCGTCGCTTGAGGCTACGCCGTCGCGAACCGCATAGACGGCGTAGTGCCAGGCAACGCCTGTCGATGCCGTCAGGTCGTCAAACCGGGTGCCAGGCAAACACGCGAGAACTTCGCCGTCGGCGTCGCTTGAAGGAACGCCACCCACTTTGCGCAATACTTTGTACTCCACGCCCCGCCGAGTCTTGACTTCCTGCCAATTTAGACTGAAGCTGCGCTGCATGGCTGCTACCTTGAGGCCTTCCGGCGTGCGCGGCGGTATCAAAGAGAGCGCGTGTCGAGCCGCTTCCAAGTCTCCGCACATGCTCAACGCGACACTATACTCCTCCAGTGCCTCATCCTCCTTACTCGCACGGCGGTGAACATCTCCCCTTTCCGCTGCTTGCCGTGCCTTCTGAATTGCCGCGCTCACCCGTTGCCGCAGTTCCTGGTCCTGCCATCCATGTTCGACTTCCAATCGCACCAGCGCTTCGCTCGCCGCCAGCATCTTCCCGGAGTTTGCAAGGCCTCGAGCCTCAATGATGCATGCGTCGCGGATTTGACTATGCCCCTCCCATAGCTTCCTCTGTGCCAGTGCCGCTGGCCAATCGGGCCAGTACACCAGCGTTCGGTCCAGGCGCTTAATCGCACCTTCATAGTCGTGGCTCTTACCCAGGACTTCCGCCTCTCTGAATAAGGCGGTTACCACTGGTGCGTCCCCGGTATGACACCCGCATCGCGAACAGGACGGATCCTGGGTCGGAGTCGGTGCGCTGCATCTCGGGCAGGGCACAACCAGCGCTTCACCGCAATGAGGGCAATGTCCGTCAGCTCCGGACGGCGAGAGCTTGTAGCAATAGCCGCACAACCTGGCTTGCGGCTGTGGCGTTGCCTGCGCCGCCGGCTGCATGTTCCACTTACGCTTGGCAGCATGCTCGGCTAAGTATTCGCGCGCGTCGGCTGCAGGCACGCCGCGCTCGCGAGCCCGCTCAATCAGGGCAGCCTGTTGGGCCAGATCAAGAAACTTGTCTTTGGCTCCGAGGAAGTCGATGTCGCCGTCCAGTTGCTTCAGACTCTCGAGCGCAAGTGTGTTGTCGTACTTCTCCTTTTCGCGCTCGTCGCGGAAAAAGGCGAGGCAGAAGCCGTACAGCTCTTTGCGAGCAGAGGAATCTGGGTCGGTTTTTCCCACCGCCAGAATCTGCTGGTTCATCTCATTGGCGCAGTCCCACAAGCTTTGTGGAGACGACCGCGGGGTCATCTTGAGCAGATCGTACAGGCTTTTCAGTCCGAGATGCTCGATGTTGCGGCGAATGTTTGAGTCGACGGCTGGATCCAGCCGCTCTTTCGTATGCTGTTTCGGGCGACTTGTCTCGTCGGCAATCGATATTCCTGCTTGGCGCAGCCTCTCGACCACTTGTTGTTCGGTAAAGGCTCCTTCCAGTTGCTTGACGAGCAAACGGATTGCCTCAATCGAGCATTTGCCTTTGGTGGCCAGCAGTAGCGATAGTTTTCCGTCCAGTTCCTTGCCTCGTGCCTCGGTTAGCCGACCCAGTTCAACCCGGGCGATGCGAGCCTCCTCGCGGCGAGACTCCGGGTTCGACAGCGTGGTCCTGATGTCGTCGATCAGCTTTAGATTCACGCTGGCCTTGCGCTGATCCGCTGGGTTGCCCTGTGTGCTGTCCTGCGACCACCGGCGCTGCTTCTCAACCAGACGCCGCTCAATGGCCTGCAAGTCGTCAATACCTGGATCGAGTTCCAGCAGGATATAGAAATTTGGACGCCCGCTCACTTACCCTTCCCCCGTAGAAACCCGAACCGGGGCTTTCCGCCTACCGTACTCGATTCGCGATCGGCTGGAGCCGTCAACACCTGGGCAATGGATGTGAACGTCTCCACTAGCTCTCCCAAACCGGTCATGAAGGCACCTTCATCGGAAGAAGCAATTTGTTTAAGAAACTCGCGATCCGCCCCACCAAAGCCAACCGCTACCACCTCAATGCCCGCTTCGTGGCATTTCCGAGCCGCCGTTACCGCTTGCGGCTGGCAACTCCACGAGCCATCGGTAAGTACAATGGCGAAGCGCGGGCCTTCCTGTTTGCGCAGTAAGCCGAACAGGTCGTCGAACGGGTGCGCCCCATTGCAGCCGCCCGTTTCCCCGACGCGCAGATCGCTAATCGCTCCCTCCACCTTCCCGGCGTTCTGGCAGGCCTGCAGCTTGATTCGCACCGCGTCGGAAAAAGCCACGATGCCAAGGGAACAATGGCCGAGATCGGTGTTTTCCAAAAATCTTCGGGCGGCTTTCTGCGCCTCCTGAAGAGGGCCACCAGACATCGACCCCGACACGTCAAAGCAAAGATACGCGGTTACGTGAACCGGCGCAACTTCCTGGGGGACTGTCAGGAAGCGCGCCGGTACGTCAGGTGGAAGCGGTTCGTTCGTGACCTCCAGCCCCCCACCGCTTGCCCGGTCCCGCGCTTTGATCGACACCGTGCCACTCACGTCATAGGTGTACTCGATATCGACGACGACTTCTCCCCTCATGGTCCCCGTCGGCAAGCGGACGACATGTTTTCCGAGGTATGACACGTCAGCCGGACTCTCCGATTCACCTTGAGTCATAAAGACCTCGATTTGCCCCCCGCTGGATCGCACGCGATGCCGGTAGGGCCGTATCTGAGCACCCGGTACTGAAGCGTTCTTGGGTAGAATTATGCTGTTGATGTAAGCGGTTCTGTCCTCGTTCAGCGCGATCATGCCGAGGCTATGGTTAGTCACGTCCCGCAGCCTCTGTCGCGGGCCCAGACTGAAGCCGGAATGAGACTGGGGGGGTGGGCTCTGGGCCGCAATGGCCGCGCCCGCAGCCACGGCCTCGTCCACGTTGACGCCTGTTCGCGGCGGCTTGCCAAACGTCCTCTCGATGAATTCGCGAACCATTGGCATGCGAGTGGAACCACCCACAAGGATTACGCCATCCACCGCGCCCGCACGCAACCCGTGCTCCGCCAGCACCCCACTGGTAAGTGAAACCGTGCGCTCCATCAAATCGCGCGTCATGTCGGCGAAGGTGGCGCGGTCAATCTCATACTTCCCGCGGTTGCCGTCGTGGACAATCGATATCGTAGCCGTCTGGACCGCCGACAGACGCTTTTTTGTCTCCTCGACACGCACCAAAAGCTCGCCCAGACTGACCACGTCGGACAGCGGATCCACGCCGAATTCGTCGCGGAAGCGGGAAGCCACGAAGGATATCAAGCGGTCATCCCAATCTTTTCCACCAAGCTCATGGTCGCCGTTAGAGGTCAGGACGTGGATTTCATCGCGACTGCGCCTAAGCAGTGTGACATCGAACGTCCCCCCGCCCAGATCGTAAACCAGGAGCGTCTCCTCACGGGATGGGGCTGCGGGGCTGTACGCCAAGGCGGCGGCTGTTGGCTCGTTGATCATTTGCAGGACGTTTAGTCCCGCGCGCCTCCCGGCCTCGCGGGTGGCTTCGCGCTGGGCGTTCTTAAAATAGGCCGGAACAGAAATGACCACATCGGAAACTTCCACACCCAGACGCTGTTTCGCGTCGTCGGCCAGACTCCGCAACACGCAAGCGGACAAATCCTCCGCAGCGTAGTCAACGCCGTCGCCGCAAAAGATGAAGTTGGCATCCCCCATTTTTCGTTTGAAGAATGCTGCGCAGACGGTCCCCGCGGCCTGGAGTTCCTTGGCATCTTCCCCCACCACAGTCCGCCCTGCTGCAAAACAAACAACCGAGGGCGTGATGGGAGAGCCGGACCGGTTGGGAATGACTAGCGCCCTGCCCCGCTCATCCACGTAGGCGATCGCTGAGTTCGTAGTTCCAAGGTCGATTCCAAATGCGATTCCCATGGCTGGCGCATCCTCCACGCCTATCCGCCCACCTGCATGGCAAGGTTGCGGCTGCGCGCAACTTCAATCTCTTCCTTGCTCATGATGCTTGCTGTCTGGTGGTCTACGTGGAGCGCACGCCCCGTCGTCAAATCACGGGAATCGACACTCAGCAATCCGTCCGGGCCAAGCGCGAACGTAACCTCGATAGGGGAACCGGTCGGCAGGCCCCGGCCAAACTCCAGAACTTCACGGCGGATCTCTTCACACGCACTAACAGCCACGTGCTTTCCCGGCCCGCCCCGGTCCTGGTTCTCCATGAGAACCAGTTCGACGTCAGTCTGCCCTTCGGAATGAGTGGAAAACTTCTGGGTGGTAGTCTTCGGAACCGGGTCGTCGATCACGATAAGGTTGGTTACAACCTCAGTGTTCGTCGCCCGGTCCAGCACCACCAGCCCGAAGCTTTTAGAGGAAACGTTCTTAATGGTTGCGTTAGTCAGTTTCCTGACGCTGGGAAGGGCAAGACCTAGCGACTCCGCGACCTCGCGCTGCGCTTGTTCACGGACCGCCGCCGGAGCCGCATCTGGCCGCACCTCATCGGGCTTCTCGCCGGTTTGCCCCGCTATGCGAATCTTGATCTCACGATCCAGAAAGCACTTGAAACCGAAGATCGCCGCACCTTTCGCCACCGCCTGATTCGGATCGAACATCTTGACTTCGGCCGGGATCTCTCTCGCGACGCGAGCCAAAACCTGGGGCATATAGCAAGACCCCCCAACCAACAGGACCTTGTCGAGGGCGGAATGGCCCTTAGCCGCCGCCCGGGCCAGCAGGTCTTTTGTAAGGCTGATCGTCCGCTCCAGGTATGGACCAGTGATTTCGTCAAATTTCTGACGTGTGATTTCGACGGTGGCGCGGTCTGTGTCGTGCTGAACCTTTTCCTTGGTTGCCAGAGCGCTGGACAGCTTCTTCTTGGCCCGCTCAGCCGAATTCAGCATTCCCTGATAGGTCTCGCGGTTGCCCGTGACTTCAGTTGCAGCAGTTCCGGTCTCCGCCTCGAAGCCATGCGCCAGATAATCCACCACGGCTTCATCCCAGTTCCGGCCGCCCAGTTTATCGTCCCCGCCCGTCGTAAGCACCGTGATCTCGCCGGCGGCCACGCGTATCAGTGTGACATCGAACGTTCCGCCTCCAAGGTCGTAGACCAGAATCGTCTGATCCGTTTCCTGTTCCATGCCGTAGGCGATCGCCGCTGCGGTGGGCTCGGGAATCACATAGAGCACGTTCAACCCTGCCAAGGCCCCGGCCTGCTTGGTTGCTTCCTTCTGGTTGAGACCAAAGTAGGCGGGGCAAGTGATCACCACGTCCTTGATGCTGTCGCCCGTAATCGCCTGGGCATCTTCGACCACCTTGCGGAGGATGAAGGAGGAGATATCCTGCGGCTTGTAGACTTTGCCGTCGGCGGCAAACTCCCAGTCGGGATTACCCATGTTGCGCTTCACCGTCGTTACGCAACGCTCCGGCACGATTTCCGCCTGCTCTTTGGCTGTGTTCCCTACGACGATGCTATCTTTCCCCTCAAAATACACCACCGAAGGCGTTGTCGTTTCGTTCTCGGCATTTGGAACGACCACTGGCCTGCCATGCTCATCCACGTATGCGATACATGAATAGGTGGTTCCCAGATCGATGCCATAAACCCGCTTCGTGCCCATTAAAAGTCTCCTGAAATCTCGCTGGCTAACTTACGCATCGGTCCTCTCCGGCTGGTTCGCGGAAGCTTCTGGCATATCGCCGGGTGCTCCCGGAGCTGGGGTGGACATAACATAGACCGATACACGTTCCTTTTGGATCAACAGGCCGTCCAGTTCGAACCCCGGATGAATTCGTTCGGCCACCTTGCCCGCCGCGCCGACATCTGGGGTTGAGACCTTCCGTACTGCCTGCTGTCTGCGGGGGTCGAAGCCCTCTCCGTGTTCCCGGAAGACCGTGACGCCATTCTGTTCCAGCACCAATTCAAGGTCTTCGCACAAGCCAGCTAGCACTTTGGCGACCCGTTCAGGCGTCAACTCCGCCGGGTCTTTGCGTCCAAGAGCCTGCGCGATCTTATTAGCGTCGTCGTGCGTACGGATGATCCCGCCGATCAGCGGCCGCATCGCTTGAGCCAGCAGGTTTGAGCGGTGGCGTTGCAACTCTTCGTGCATTCGGCCAATCTGTGATTCCTTATGCTGATCGAATGCGAGTTTCCGTTCAAACGCGTCGAGGACCCTTTGAAAACCCCGCTCGATTCGCCCCTCTACTGCCTCAATGCTTCCCGCAAGTAGGGGATCCATCGGCAACGTAGTGGATGCTTCCTGTACCCTCTGCCCACTCTCAGGCAGAAGCTCCCTCAATTCGTTTCGATCTAGTGCGTCATCCATTGAGGCGGTATTCCTTAACGACCTGCCGCACGAGCCATGGGACGAACGTTCTGCGGGAAAAACGACGCGTCCGCTTCGCTCAGTATCCAGCGAACCGGATCAAGGACTCCTGACGGCAGAAAACCGCTCGCCGACTGGTCTGGAACTCGACCGAGCGCGGAACAAGCGAAATAGCCAACATTAGTAAATCGAGCCTCCAGCTTCTGCACTAAACCCGACTGTCCCCTTTTTCGTAACCATGCCCGGACAGGATCCTCCCTGGAACCGTCAGCCGCCGCCGGCGAAGTCCCGATTTCCATGCCCAACCCAAACGCGTCGATCTTACTCACTACAACTGCTAATGGAAATGTAGCCCGCCCAGTCTTCGATAAACCGAAGTTCTCTTCCAAACTTAATACCATCCGGTTCAACGTATCATCCACCGCGCTCGGGCCAGGTTTTACGGCCGCTGCCATTTCCGTCAATTGATCGCGATAAGACTGACGCACCTCTGGCAGAGAAAACGGATCGATCAGAAAAATGCAGCCGCTTGAAAAGCCGTGATACTTGTGGTCCGCGAGCGCCCCTGCGGTTTCAAAGGCTTCCCCTGCTGGATCGTAGAGATAGAAAACTCGCTGTCCGGTCGGACCTTGAACCGAAATATTGAAGGCGGAAGGCATTGCCGTCCTCGTCTTGTCCGGAACACGACCCAGCTTCAACTGACCTGTAACGGCCTGGTAATTGCTCTCGTCGCGCGACTCAAGGAATTTCGATGTAAACCGCCGTGAAGGCAACTCATCTTCCACAAAGCGCCAAATCGCCGAGTAAAGGAATGCTGACTTTCCAACCGACGGCCCGCCAATTACGGGAATAAACAACTTCCGGGACTCCACGTGTCCTCGGTGCAACAGTCCGTTGCACTTTTGGCAAGTAGCCTGAAGCCGTCCACGATCTGTGAAAAATGTGGTCGGCAACTTTTGCCCACATTTGCAGATACGATGAAGAATTCCGTAGCTTGAAGGGATCAATCGCCTATGGACTTCTGTGCACTTGTCACAGTAATAATGGGGAAGGTCCAGTTTCTCGCTGCAGTGCGGGCACACGGACCGATAACGTTTCAACAGCAGATAGCCCCGCTCCGTCAAATACACCAATGAGAAGCTGATGTAAATCAAGCCGAAGAACACCAAAAGAACTACCACATGAACCGCAGACGCGATCACAAAGAAGGTTGTCCCGAAAACCACGACGGCAATGGCGGCGGCCCACCATAAGACCGACCAAGCCCCTTCTGCCGTAGTGGCTTTGCCCCTGTATTCCTCTGCGGACTTTTTGTTCAAGTCCCACGCAGAGCGAATGGTCGCCCAAAGGTCGGCGTAACCTTTGCCAAAGTAATAACTTTTGATTGCGGGCTCCGCTTGTCTTGCCATTCTTGTTGCTCCGAACAGGCGACCCCTCGCGGGGTCGCCCGATTGTGTTACGCCGGAACGCGCTCGAAGCTAACGTTCCTGCGAAACGCGGTTATGTAATTTTGTAATGCAGTACCCGCCCCGAAGAGACCTCCGGCACCGGCTAGTGCGGAAAAAATCATGGTAGCCATCGCAATGATTGCTGCAACCACGGCAATAACCAACCCGATTAAAAGGAGCCCGCCAATGGCCCCTGCTGCGTCGTCCATGAACCACCTCCATTGCCTGTCTGAATGAATTGTTGCTAAAACCCGATAGTATTGTATCCCATATTGTCAAGAGCGGAGTGAATGGTCCCCGCCGCGGCGAAGGAAAAGGGACTACCACCCCATTCGCCGTCGGGTTCAGATCGGAGGTTCGGCGCTATGTAGAGCCTGGGACCTCCTTCTTTTTGCGCTTCCTGCGCCGGAGCTGTCTCCGCTCAGTCCGGGATGCGAACGTGGTGGGTCACCCGATCCAGCACGGGCGCGCCCTCAGTCCCTCTCTTGATCTAATGTTTGCCGCCATGAACGTGGCATACGGAGCCAGTCCCATTACATTTCGCGCACTTGTTCCCGGACATTCCCTGTTTACCCGATCCATTGCATTCCGAACAGGGTATCAAAACGGTCTTGCACTTTGAGCAAACTGCCATTGATTTTCCTTCCTGCCGCAGAGGCTCCAGCAGAGTCTCTGACGACGTGCTTGTGTGTTCATCTTGAATGCTTAAGTCGGAAAGACGTGATCCAGATCCGTGCGGAGTTGGCTGTCTTAACTCGATTGCATTCAGGTCTCAATCCGCGCTTCGACGAATCCGCCGCAAATGGGCAACCTTCTAGTTCTCCAAATCACTATCCGCCTTTCTCTACATTGGCACTCAACCGGCTCGCCTGCCAACTGCCGAATGGTCGCCGGTGCATCATTTACCCGGTCTCGAATTCTTGACGACCCAGGGCCGCTGGCCCTTCCTGCTAAGCTGCAACGCGCTGGGGCGCCAGCGCCCGGCCCCCCCAGACTGCAACCCCATATCAGGCTGTTAACCCACTAATCAGTTTCTGTAGCTCCTTCGCGAACTCTTCTATCGCCCCCTTGATCGAAGACATTGCGCGGTCAATCACAGCCCTAAGAAGCGCCTCGTCAGGAGCCGTGTCTGGCGCAGCCAAGAGTAGCCCAACCTGAGCGACGACGTTGCCGCCGACATCCTCACGAACGGTCAGGGATGTTATCTGAGCGTATGCCCGCAAATCTTACAGTGCTCATGGTTATACGCGCAGTCCTTGCAGGTGAAATGACCCTTGGAACAGGTCTTGCCGCCTGACAAAGGTTTGTCTTTGGCACATGTGTCGCATGTTCGTGTTGACATAATGTCTCCTTTCGACGGGCTTACCGACGGCGAATCTATCATAACAGCCAGCATGAGACCATGAGCACGATCACGCTTTGCTGGTAGCCAGTGGCTTGCCACATGCGGTGCAAAAGCGTGCGCCACTAGACGAACGCGCCCCGCAGTCTGTGCAGTAGACCGACCCGGATTGCGTCACCGGCTGTGATGTTGGCACCGGGAGCTCAGATTCAAGTTCTACCTCGCGCGACACTCCTGATGTAAAGCCGGCTCCTTCTCCGATTGGTAGGGTGAAATCAAACTCTTTCTTGTCTGTTGGAAATGATTGGACGGCTGCAATGAGTTTCATTAACTCTCGAAGATTGTTTTCGACAGTCTTCTGTATTTCCGCAAACCGTATAGGAGTATCCAAGTAAGCATAAACTTCTTGGGTTGGCTCTTGAAGAAAATGGCTAACAAATCGCGATCGCTTATACCTCGGGGCCGGGTGTTTTCCGGCATAACTATTGGGAACCTCCCTTGCTGCTTGCTGACCACGTTCATAGTCGCCTTCGTCCTCTGGGTGTTCATAGACCATACGGTCTTCGAGACGATTCTGTTTGATTAGTGCCGTTTCCTCTACGGAGAGCTGGATGGTGACAAAGGCGGATTCGTAATCGGCTTCCTTCGTCCCCCCAAAAAGCTTCTTAACCACAGGGCGTTTGCGTTCAATTGATACTTTCATGATATTGCCTCACTTGCTGTAGTGCTTACGTCCAAACCGTCGGACTTGAATATCTCCGACTCTTCCATCTTTGCCTCCTGGCGGCCTTGTTGATCGGCGCACCCTTCACCGTGTGCTCTTGAAACTGTGCCGCGCATCGAGCGAAATGTGCCAATTCGTGCGCCTATACGATAACACTCAGATAGCAGGACGGGGTGCTTTGATGAAGGGTCTTGCAGTGAGGAGGCTCGACTGCGTTCCCGACGATATCCGTCGGCTTCTCGTTGCGGGCGGCCACCTGCCGGGTTCCCGCGTTTTTGGACCAGCAGCGCGAGCTGCGGGGCTTGATAGGTGATTGATCGCCAACTGAGCATTGCGAGGCTGCTAAGCTGCATTAAGCACCTTCATATCCTGTTCCTCCGAATTGGGTTGAGGTCCTAGGGAACTAGTCTCCGGACTCCATCTGCTTAATCAGATGAGGCGCTGAAATCCAGCTCGATTGACACGTTTCCCCCGAATTTTCTCAGCAAAACAGAACCCGGCGCTCCGCCCCCCTGTGCTTTTGGTAAGATGCACGGAGATGGCTTGATTCCCGGCGCTACCGTGCTGGAACCGAAGGATGATGGATTGGAAATGGCGCGCGAACGATGGACGGACTGCCATCGCAGCCTCGTTGAGACTGTATACAAGGATCACCTTCGCTCGATGAGTGACGAGGTGGAAGACGGCGTTCAGAGTTTCTGGATGTGGTTTTTCGAAAAGCAACTGGATCGCAAGTTTGATCCTGCAGCATGGAAGGAGGAAGCTTACATCCGGGTGCTTGCCAAGCGGCGGGCGATCAACTGGTTCTGGGGTGCCAGACGAAGGCTTCGACGTCTGGAGCAAATCGGAGATGAGAACGCAATTCCGGAGGTCCAGACAGAGGCAGTCGCAGAGCTTCACCCGTGGTTGGCTACTTATCTCTGTGATCTCGTCGCTACCAACGGCTTGGAAGCGCATTTGGCGTTGATCATGGTTTGTAAGGATTGGGCCGACGTTGGCCCCTCCGTTCTGGCCGAGAAATTCTCGTCGCACACACTGTTTCAACTTTGCGACTTCGTTGACTCAAGGCTCGACGCAAGCGGCAACGGTCAGGAGGAACCCCTTCGTCTCATCTATTTGCTCAGGCAACAATTGGGACTTCCACCGCATCGAGCCCGGGGGCTATTACGTCTGTGCACATTCGTGAACGAGACGGGGTCGAGCTGCGGTGAGGGCGATAGCCAAGATCGGGCTGCGAAGTCCGTGCTGTATGGGTGGCTGGATCAGTCGAGGCGGGTCTTTCTGCGCAGAATCAGATCATCCTCCGTCGAGGAGAGCCGCCAGATTGCCGCCCAAGTCAAGGCCCGCGTGCGGCAAGATTTACAGGGACGATTGGAATTCATGGTCGAGTTGTGGGCTAGAAAACGTGACCCCGAGAAGCTTCTTGTTTGGGGTTGGCTTCGAGTTCTCCAGATGAACTTCGAGGACTTTTGCTCCTTTCCGTGTAATGAGGCCGCCCGGTGGTTTGCTGCGAGGATGCACTTCCTGCTACCTCAATACAAATTGCCGGACGAACTGGCTGATTGGTTGGCGGGCGAATATCCCTTCAGCACCCTTTCCGAAACCATCGAGAGGCTTGAAACCACATCGGAACGGACTCGCCGAGCAGTCGAGGAACGCTATAAGCGCTTCTCCGCACGGAAGGAGTTGAACATATGAACCGCACTCCAGTGCTTCCCGGTTGCCTCTCTGTCGATGAACTGTCCCGCTATTTTGCAGGCAACATGATCGAGGACCGCATCGAGCAAATTGATCGCCACCTCCTGGAGTGCGCCTTCTGCCACGCACTGTCAGAGCGGGTGGCGAACGAGACACAAGATCTTTTGGAAGGCGGATGGGACGCAAATCCAGAGAGGCCCCTCGCTTTTCTGGAGCCCGCAAGCAGGACAGCCGCGGAACTGAGTGGGGTACCGCAGGCGCTGGACCGAGTGCATGATTGGATTAGGATTGGCGCCGAGTTCGCTGTCCGCGTGGTATTGCCGTTCGCCGACAAGGCGACCGCATTTACGGTTTCCGGTTTGGAAATGCTGCTGGGACCCACGAGTCAATTCGATTTACGGGAAGCCTCGGTTGGGAGCTTTTTGGGTGTTGGCGATTCAAACGTATCGAGCCTCGAAGGTCCCGTGCTTGAGATTCCCGGTGAAGGCCGGCGGCGCGCGCGAGTGGTTGTAGATGTAGCAGAAGCAACCCGTGTCAGCGTGCAGGTGGACAATGTCCCCGCGACAATCCGCACGCCGCTCGCGGCAGTACAAATCAAGGACAGCGGACAAACTTATGTGAAAGAGATGACGCGTGCTGAAAATGGAGTGGGCCATCCGGGCATGGTCGACTTGACCGCCGATTTCCTTTTGCCAGCCGCTACGAAGGAGGTACTGGTGCTGCTTGAGCCCTTCACTTTATAATGCGATGCTCCATTGGCTCGGCACGCTTTGGAAGAAGTTCCACGCACTGGGCATATTCACCAATCCGAATGGCGCAGCCGTCCCGGTAGATCCCCATCATTCAATCATTGACCAAGCCATGCTCGCGAAGATGGGTGCGCTTTGGAAGAGGTGCCGCACCCTGGATCTATTGAACGATCAGATCCTTGAAGAACTGGAAGAGTATTGGCCGGCGCTGGACCCGCGCGACGCAATTCAGCCACATAGGTTCGAATGCTTAGTGCGTGCACCAATTGACCAATCAATTCCCGGCCTTCAATCAGCAATGCGCACGGTGCAAATGACCCAGTACATGCTTTTGCGGCTATTACGCCGATTTGGCCTAGGAGACTCGCCAACCGCCCACCTTTGCCAATCTGTGATTGGCATTGCCCATTGCCGATTAGGTAACCACCAAGCAGCTTGTTTCTACCTGGATCGCGCGGTACCGGCGATGCGACAGGATTTCCCTTCCGATGACAACTGCTTCCTGGATGCTGTTTGGTATTGGGCAAACGCCTCTTTTGCAGTTGGAAGAGGTGTTGAAGAACTCCAGATCGTGGAGGATATAGTTGCACGCGCCAGAAAGACCGGTGGCGACTCAGAGTCTTTACGGAGTCTGGAAGAATTCATTGGGATGGCATACAGCCATTTCGATGTCAATCGCGCCAGACAGATACTCGAGGACGCGCTGGAGACCTGTCGCGCTAATCATGTAAGGGAGTCACCAGTCTCTCTCCGTGCGATCGCGCGGCTTGCTATGATGGAGGTCACCGCAGGCAACGTCACGCGCGCCTCAGAACTCTTCAGCGAGGCGAAGTTAATACTCGACGCCAATCAAGGTATCCACTGGGCAGAGATGTTTCGAGACGAGGTGCTCTTCTTGGCTGCTGCGATTGAAGCGGCCGCCGGAAATCGTGAGCAACAGATCCACTATCTGAGTGAGGCGATAGAGTCAGCGAAGCGCTTCCACAACGCAAGAGACCTAAACCTCGTTGAATTCAAACTTGAACTAGCGGAGGCCTTGTGCAGAACTGGTCAGGACGAAGAGGCTTTGATGGTTCTCGAAGAGGTTGGGGAGGAGGGAATCGATTGGATGGTTGCACGCCAGCATGTTCGATTCTTGCAGATTTACGAAGCGTGTGGCCTGGAGCTAGGCCTGCCTTTACCCATTGAGCAAATGCAGCGCCTAGGAACGGAGTCTGTGGCAAAGCAGGTTAGGCAGATACGTTACATTTCCGATGAATCCCGTGGAATCCGCGATGCGCAGGAACTTTGGATGTCAATCGGTGGACTACTCAAAATGGTCCTCGATCGTCTTGATGAGCAAGAGCAAGACCCGGAACAAATAACAATAGCCGAGATGTTTTGTCTGATCGTAGAGTTCGAAGGCATGGTGGCTGAAACATTATGTATCGGTCGAGAGCGACGACTCGCCGTCCGGTATCCCGAATGCCGGTCTCAATTGGAACAGCTCGTAGAATGTCGCCGCCAATTGCAGGGACCTTTTCGGGAAGTCTTTCAGGGTGTCTCAGATAGCGAGGAAGAGCGGATCGCAAACCACGTCCGCGCGCAGAAGAGAGACCTTGAAGACGCTTTACGGAGGAAGATACCAGAACTCCGGCCGGAGGCTCCCTCTGTACAACAGATCGCGGAGGCGCTCGATGAACTCGACGAAAACAGCGTGCTCATCGATTTTTCCCCAATTTCGGCGGACGACGCTTGCGCTGGCTGGGCGGCGTTCATTTTGCCGGCAGGCTGTCCGAACAGCCTCCGAATCGTTGGGTTGAAAAAAGGACCCGCGATCTCCGATGCAATTGTGCGTCTCCGGCGCAGTCTTTTGGCGGAAGCGGCTCAGAGGCCGAATTCTCCAGCACCTGACTACAAGCCTTTGTGGATGCTGCTTTGGTCGCCAATCGAAAACGTGCTTGATGAGCTTCGGGAAGCCTTTCCCTCCCGCCAATTTCGAAGGCTGTTCATCTGTCAGGACGGAATATTGAACTGGTTGCCATTCGAAGTGCTTCGTGACCCGCAATGGGATGATGGCCGTTATCTGATCGACGAATACGAAATCAGCTATTTGACTACGGCAAGGGACATCTTGAACATCCCCGACAAAGGGGCTCGGCTCGGCGGACGATCCCTCGTGATGGGTTTGTGCGACTTCGGAATCGGGCGGTCTTCGTTACGCCAAGCCGAGAAGAACGCGCAATTGGTCAGTCAACTACTAAACGGAGAACTATGGGTCGGTAAGGAACTGGTGACAAAAGAGCGAATCCTGGCAAACTTGGCACACGTAGATCTGGGTGGCCCCAGCGAGGGCTATCGCTCACCAATTATCGTCCACTGTGCATCCCATGGATTCAGCTTGGCGGAAGATTCGAAGGGCGTGCCACTCCATTTACAAAAATCACCGGACTATGCCGATATCCGAGACGCGCTTCGAAGGTCGGGGTTGGCTTTGGGCGGCGGAGGCGTTCTTAGTGCATATGAGATTTCGGGCCTGGATCTGCGCGACACGGAAATGGTCGTGTTGTCGGCATGTGAGAGCGCGCTGGGAACAATTAGTTCTGGTGAAGGCATCTTCGGACTCCAAAGGGCGTTTCTTATCGCGGGTGCCCAAACGCTCGTGATGACGTTGTGGCCCGTCACGGAGGGAGCCACAACCCTATTGATGGAAGCGTTCTATGCTCGGCTCCTGCGCGGAGAGTCGCGTTCTGCGGCCTTACGCTCAGCCCAATGCCAAGTCAGACGTAGGTTGCGGTGGCCCGCCAGTTGGGGTGGTTTTGTTTGTCAGGGCAATCCCCTGACAATCTCAAGCATCGTGGAAAAAGGCGGGACGAAGCAGCAGCCCGTGCCGATGCCATCATTGCAGCCAAGAGGATTGTAGCTGTCCATATTTGTAGGAGCTTGAGAACATAAACGGGAATTCGTGAAGCTACTCAAGCATGGCTTGGGCCGGCATTTGTAATAGGAGAGCATGAAAAAGTGGGGGCTCGTGTAGCGGAGTTCGTAGAATGAGCATACTGCGAAACTTCCGGCGTATCCTAAGACATGCCACGCCGCAAATCCGCCTCCCACAGCCCTGAAGTTCGCGGTCAAAAGCAAGAAGCGAATTATCTATGCGAGGCTGTCAGGCAAACAGCCAAGCTTTGGCGCAATTATCACCTCACCTACGACCAGACCAAGCACGTCGTGGAAAGGCGCGCCAGTTACTCGCCCTGGAGGCGCCGCGCGAACGCCGTAGGCACTCGACGTTCAGGAAAGTGAACGGCTTAAGTCGGTTCACCGTTTCATTGATCCTCCGACCCAGTGAGTGAATCTTAAATCGATATTCTTTCTACGATGTTGCGCGTGATTGTTTTGTCGCGGCGGTCGTAGAGACGCGTGGTGCGCGGATCGGCGTGGCCGGCGAGGCGCTGGACGTCTTCGAGTGGCACACCTTGTTCAAGCAGGTCGGTGATCGTGGTGACGCGGAAAGAGTGCGGCGAGAGCCGCGTCGGGAGACCGGCGTCACGAAGCCGCCGCTTCACCATGCGGCAGACGTCCACCCCTGACATGGAGGTCGCGGTGAGTAGGCCGCTTTTGCGATGGGCCGTCCGGAATAGGGGAGTCTCTTTGCCTGCCCCGCCAATTCCAGCCGCATCAATGTATTCAAAAAGCATTTGTTCGAGATCGTGGCGGACAGGGATCTCGCGCGACTTGCCGCCCTTCTCGTCGAAGTGGAGCATCCACTGCTCGCCGGAATTGTAAAGACTGTCGCGCCGGAGCCCAGCCACCGCACCGGCGCGGGCGGCGGTGTATATCAAGATGGCGACGACGGCGCGATCGCGAAGACCGACCAGGTTCGTTGCGTTGATCGAAGCCAGTAATGTGCGGGCGCCCTTGACCGTTATTTCCGGCGTTTTACCTTCCACAACTTCATAACGTTCGCCGCGAACCGACAGCGCCGGGTTCAAAACGATCGCATGCCGCGTCACCATTCCATCGAAGAAGTGGCGCAGCGCGGCCAGGTGTTGCTTGCACGTTGCGACACTGAGTTTGGCTTTCCGTAGCCCGTCGAGGTATTGACCGACAAACCCAGGCGTGATCCCTGCCAAGTCCAACCCGTTTGCTTCTGCCACAACCAAAAACCGTTTGACCGCGGCGAAGTATGCGCGGCGGGTGTGTTCATTGCGGATGCGGCCAAAGAAGAATTCATCGGCGGCGAAGGTTGCCGCCTTCCCTGCCCTGGCGACGATGCCGGGAAGTTGGTTGTTCTTTACCAGGACGAGGTCGCGGACGGGTTCTGGAGCGGTGCTCATGTTGCTAAATCATAACAGCAAATAACGTCCTTTATCATACCAACCGAGAAAGTGACATGCAAATTTTCTGACGCTACTGATGGCGGGCTCACATGCTGCGAAGCTTCTATTATCGCGAGTCAGAAATGGGGCTGTTCTTCCCCCGCATTTCTCGATGTGGCTCATCTGTGCCGTAACCGTGTTTCGATGGCTTTGCGTTGAACTTTTGAGCAAGTTCCCTGGCACCAACAAGTTGCGCGATTTTTTCCGGTTTGCACCGTGGCGGAAGTTTCTGTCAATTTGCAGAATTGCGGCGGCAGGCAAGCATCCGCGCTCAATTCGTGAGACCAGGCTTCCGCGTGACTGCACAGAGTGATGTCCTGTTTTCCGTCCTCTGAAGAAACGGTGTGTGCGATAAGTGCTCTGTTCTCACGCTGGAGTCCGGCTCGGAGGTCACCGCCCAACTGGTGCATAATGTTCAAATTCCGTTCCCGGCGCTATGTGGAAGACCTATGTGGTCCGGATGCCTGTTAACTGCCGGCCCCGCCTTTGCTCGCGCTGCTCGAACGAGCCAGATAGTTGCTGATTGTGGAAGCAGACGACATCGAATAAGCCCGGGCAATGCTCGAGGGCCTCCGTACGACCGCCCTGTCGCAGCGATTCTGCAAAAGTCACAGCAATTATGCAAAGCGACAGATGGAAGGCGCCTACGCACGTATTTGTGCCCGTATGCTCGCCGCCAGATATGCATGAGTTTGTCAACTTGATTTGGCCCACTTTGATACTCTCATTTGGCCCACCCCGTGAGCCAACACTCCCTCTAGCGCCTGCCACAGCGGAGCCCTGCGCCGCGTTAGCGGCGCGTTTAGGG
>CAIRSA010000557.1 GCA_903881085.1 uncultured Acidobacteriia bacterium | reverse complement strand
GACTGTCAGGGAGCGGTTATTGATCATGTCGAAATTCGCTCGTCTCATTTTCCAGGAGATCAGGAGGTCTGAGTTTGGTGGTTTTGTGGCGCAGGCGCTTTTGTATCTGCGCCACCAAGCGATCCCAGGCATTCCACAGGTTGCCTACAATGTAAGCGACATTGAAATGGTAGCCCGGTTTGAGGCGGGACGCTCCAGATGCAGCTGGCGTTTTACTGCACGTTCCACGCGGTCCATGGCCAGAGCGACCGCCGCGTGCGCCGTTGCCTGGCGTTCACTCACGATTACTGGCTGGCGGAAGCCGGCGTCGACTCTGATATCGCAGCATTTATCGATGCCGCCGCGCGGCCCATTCATGTCCGCCAGCCGAACGGTCAGCGACTTGATTCTCTCCTGGAACCGTCCGAGGTTGAACTGCATCCTCCGTCTGATGAAGGCCTTCATGTCGTTTGAAAGTTCTATTCCATGGGCCACTACGCGCATTCTCATTGTCATTTGTCCTTGGGGCCAAATCTGGCCACAGCCTTACTATAAGGCTGTTTTTGATTCATAGACAAATAGAAACTTCCGCCAAGTATCATCGCTTTAGCCGATGTATAGTAGAGTTATGGAATGGCTGAACTATCACCACCTTTTATACTTCTGGGCTGTCGCCAAGGAAGGCAGCATCGCGCGCGCCTGCGAACGACTCCACCTGGCCCAACCAACCATCAGCGGTCAGCTACGCATGCTGGAGGAGACCCTGGGCGAAAAATTGTTCGCGAAATCCGGACGCGGGCTGGTGATGACAGATGTCGGGCAGGTGGTATTCCGGTACGCCGATGAGATCTTCGGAATCGGGCGTGAGTTGCAGGACGTACTGAAAGGGCGGCCGAGGGGACGGCCTCTGCGGTTGGTCGCCGGCGTATCGGACCTGGTCCCGAAACTGATCGCCTACCGCATTCTGCGCCCGGCGATCGAAATGGCCGAACCGGTTCAACTGGTCTGCGACGAAGACACGCCCGACCGGTTGCTGACGGCGCTTGCGGAGCACCGGCTTGACGTCGTACTGTCGGACTCGCCCATCACCGCTACGATGCCGGTGAAAGCCTACAATCACCTGCTGGGAACCTGCGGCGTCACCCTGTTTGCCGCCCCGCCACTCGCCGCACGCCACCGCAAGCATTTCCCGGCATCGCTGGATGGGGCTGCGTTTCTGCTGCCGATGGAAGGGTCAAGCTTGCGGCGATCGCTGGAACAGTGGTTCGATTCGCAGAATATCCGGCCCAGGATCGCCGGCGAGTTCAAAGATGGCGCGCTGATGAAGACGTTTGGACAGGCCGGGGTTGGCATCTTTGCGGGCCCCAGCGCGATTGTCGCGGAGATCCGCGACCACTACAAAGTCGCTCCGGTCGGCCAGATTGACTCAATCACGGAACGGTTCTATGCGATTTCCGTGGAGCGCAAGCTGAAGCATCCGGCCGTGGTGACCATCACCGAAGCCGCACGGGAGAAGTTGTTCGGAGATTCGCCAGATAGCCAATAACCGGTGGCTGGAGCGCCTCTTCATCACATCGGTTAATCCGATGAATGTGTTTCAAAACATCTATTAGACAAATTTGTTGACCAGCCTTAAAGTAGATCTTGTGAGGGCGGAAAACAGGCCCGAGCAAATACACAAAAAGGAAAACAAATTGAAAATGAAACAACTGAGAACTGGAATGATGCTGGCCGCGGCCCTGGTGGCGGCTCAAGTGGGGTTTGCCGACCACCGTAACCCTGAAGCGGGCACCAGCCGGATCGAGCGCGAAGTCCGGCGCGAACTGGTGACCTTGCCGTTTTACAGCCTGTTCGACAACTTTACTTTCAGCGTGGATGGCGAGAAGGTAACGCTGATGGGCAAGGTGAGCCAGCCAACGCTGAGGAGCGCTGCGGAAAACGCCGTCAAAAGAATCGAAGGAGTAGAAAAGGTTTCCAATCTGATCGAGGTGCTGCCGCTCTCACCCAACGACGATCGCTTGCGGATGGCGCTCTATCTTTCCATTTACGGCCATAGCGCGCTCCAAACCCTTTCCGTTCGCGCCGTACCGCCCATTCACATTATTGTGGAGAACGGCAAAGTAACGCTGGAAGGTGTGGCGGCTAACGAAATGCAGAAGAATATCGCCGGCATCCAGGCCAACGGCGTGTTTGGAGTGTTTTCGGTGCAAAACAACCTCCGCGTGGAGAGTAAGATCTGAGCGCCGCGGGAAAAGGGGGGGGGCAGTCGCGAATTCGAATGGAATGATGCGTCTGCCACCCCAGTTCGAGAATCAATGTTAAAAGGAATTTACTATGCACAAAATGAAGTCAATGTCTTTTTGCCTGTCGCTGTTTCTGACCGCCAGTTTGGCCAATGCGCACGCGGATACAGGGAATGGCCCGGAACTAGCCGATCCGGTTCAGGATTGCGGCGTGTTCGATGAAGACAATGGCAATCCTGGCGGAGACCCACCCAAGTCTGTTGTTAAGGCATCCGTTCCGCTGGGTTATACACCGCTGACAGGCCATGAACGGTGGAACCATTATGTGCGCAACGCATTTTGGAGCCCGGGCGTTTTCTTCCGGGCGGCTGGCCCGGCGGCTGGCCAGCAAATGAACAACGAGCCACCCCAGTGGGGACAGGGGATGGAGGGGTACAGTAAGCGCTTTGCCAACCGTTTCGGCCGGTTTGCGCTCCAGCAAACTTACGAAGGGGCCGGCGCGGCGCTGCTTAAACATGAGGTGAGATACATTCGCAGCAACAAAACCGGCTTTTTGCCGCGCGCTGCGCATGCCTTGACGGCAAACATAATCACTTATGACCGGAACGGGCATCGCGTGCCGCACGTTTCCAGAGTGGGAGCGATGTTTGCCGCGGAGTTCACCGGTAATCTATGGATGCCAGACGGATACCGCGACACATCGAAGGCGGTACGCGGTGTGGGCATGGAATTGGGTGTCCGCAGCGCATTCAACCTGATCAAGGAATTTGCTCCGGAACTGAAGCGAATGGCCGGCAAAAAATAGCCTCGGCCGGCTTGTTGCATTGTGGCCTTCGCGCTGGATTCCGCTGCAGCGGCAACTTGGCCGCAAGTCCGGCGCAGGCAGCAGCCTACGCCAAACTCGCGCCGCTTTCCGGTGCATCGCTCTTGACCGCGGGGCGCAGCCGCCACGCGCCGCCCGGAGCGAGTTCGAGAACTTGCGAGTGGTACTTTTCGAGCGCCGGATGGTGGCTGACGCTGATAAGCGTGCAGGAAGTTGCTGCCAGCTGACTATAAATGGAAGCTTCATTCTCCTGGTCCAGGGCGCTGGTGGCTTCGTCAAGAAGCAGATATCGGGGGCGATTCAGAAACGCCCTTGCAAACGCCAACCGCTGGCGCTCGCCGGTGGAAATTTCCATCTCAAAATCGAATTCGGCGTCTAATCCGCCACAACGCTGCACCAGCCCACTCAGATTCACGCGTCTGAGCACCTCGTGGATCTCCTCGGCGGATACGGTCCTGTCCAGGTGGGGGTAGCAGAGCTGGCGCCGTAGGCTCCCTGCAATCATATAGGCGTGCTGCGGAAGGAAGAGCATTTCCTCTGGCCTGGGCCGCTCGATTGTGCCAGTCCCCGAGTCCCAAAGGCCCGAAATCAACCTCAGCAACGAGCTTTTTCCGCAGCCACTTGCGCCAATGATCATAAGACCATTCCCGGGCGGCACCGAAATGGTGAGGTTCTTCACCACGGTTCGCGCATAGTTTGGAGTCATAAGGGTGACATTCGCGAAGCTTAACTGACCGGTATCGCGAGCAAGAATTCTGCTCCGCTCGGGCGCGGCCGGAGCTTGCGCGGGCGTAATGCACTGCGAAAACGAATCCAGGCGATCGACGCAGGCGGCAAAACTGCTTAGGGATTCCAGGTTGTCCGCAAACACGGTAAGGGCGCCCAGAATGGCGGCACATGCTCCTTCGACCTGAACGATGCTCCCGACCTCAAGTTCGCCCGAAAGTACGCGCGGCGCTATGACCAGGGCTGGCAGCAAGGCCGTCAACAGGCGATAAAAATAATGGAAGAAGTTCAGCCGCAGCGTCCAGTCAATCAGCCTGTTAAAGTTCGAAACCACTTCCCGGAATATCTTTTCGAGCTCGGATTGTTCCTGTTTTTCGCCGCGGTACAACGCGATTGACTCCGCGTGTTCGCGAATGCGCACAAGACCGAATCGGAAGTTGGCTTCCCGCTTGCGCTTATCGAAATATAAAGAAGCCATCTCTTTTCCGAATACGCCGAATGTGATGGCGGTCCCCACCGCGGCATACAGCGTCACAATCAGCACCAGCATTTGCGAGATGGACCAAAGCACCCGGCTGAAAGCGAACAACTGAAAGAGCGCGTTAGCGAATACCAACGCAAGGATGATCGACTGTTGAGTAAACGAAGAGATATCCTCGGCGATTCTCTGGTCCGGGTTATCGATCTCACTGTTCTGGAGAAGGTGATAGAACGAACGTCGCTCCAAATACTGCGACAGCAGGCGGCGAGTCAACCAAAGCCGCCAATTGATTGTGAGCTTGTCGCGAACGTAATAGTAGTAGGAGTAGACTGGCACCGCTACGATGAGCAAAAGCACAAAGGTGCGGATAGACATCCAGAAGCGGGGCGCGTCAAGGCCGGCCAGGGCGGAGGTGAATTCCGCCGACTGCGTGTTGAACTGGACGTTGAGCCAGGTTTCCGAGATGAGGAGCAGAAGCAGCAGGAAGATCAACGCGTGGGCTCTCCACTTCTCATCGGAATGCCAATAGGGCTTGGCCAAAGCATTGAAGCGATTTAGCAGTTTTAGATCGAATGCGTGCATAAGAGAAGGAGGTTTCCTTGGCAAGATGCAGTAGCGTACCCACGGCCGCCAAAGGAGTGTCTTTCCATGATAGCCCGGCACAAGATCAGTTCCGGACGCTGCACCCTGTGGAAGCGCGCGGCAGGCGGCCGGTTGGACGGCCATTCGTTCGTAAAAACCGATCCTTCCGTTCCAATCTATCTATAGATCCAAAGTGTCGGAGCACGCATCTCAATTTGCGTGGGGGAACGAAGCATAGCATGCGGTTGAGGACTTTCATTCTTTTGTCGACGCTGACGGCCCTCTTGTTGTGGGCGGGCCAGGCATTAGGCGGCGGGACCGGAATTTGCCTGGCGCTCGGAGCCGCTGCGGCTATGAACATGGCGACCTACTGGTTTGCGAACCGGATCGTGCTGCGCATGCACCATGCGCGGGAAATCCATGCATCCAGTTTCCCGGAGCTGCATGCAATGGTGCGGGAACTGTGCAAGCGGGCGAACTGCATGGCCACCGTTTCTTCGTCCGATTGCAGGGAGTGCTTTACGCCACGCCCTTATTGCTGACGTTGTTGTTCGTCGAACTGAGCGACATTGTTTTCGCCATCGATTCGGTGCCGGCGATCTTCGCCCTGACAAACGAGCCGATGATCGTGTTTACATCGAACGTCTTCGCAATCCTAGGACTGCGAGCGCTCTACTTTCTGCTTGCGGGCGCGGTGGAACGCTTTTCGCTGCTGAAGTACGGCTTGGCGTTGGTGCTGATGTTCGTTGGGCTGAAAATGGTCTGGCTAAACGGCCTTTTTGGCGGCAAGTTCCCGATCGCGTGGTCGCTGGGCATTATCGGCGGCGTGATAGCCCTTTCGATTGCCTTTTCGCTCTATTCCACACCGGTGAGGGCGAGGACTGCCACGTCAAAGGAAGCCGGCGGCTGACAAGGCAAGATTCGCGTTGTGAACTGAAACCTGTATTCTCCGGGGGCCAACCGGCTAGTCAAGCGGTGGCGGTTGCCGGGGACGAATCAACTGAATTCAACCTAAAAGGAGAGAAACCATGAAGATCGTTTCGATTACCCGAAGTATGGCCATGCTCAGCGTGGCGGGACTGCTGCCAGCGGCTTTCGCCGTGACTGTAAGCGTTGAGCAGCTTGCGCTCGAACAAGAAGCCGTTCAGCTCATCCGGCAAGTGGAAGAGGTGGGCCGCGACGTACGTTACAACGCCGGGCGTCTGAACTCCATTGCCGTTAACCCGCAAATCAACAGGTGGACCCACGCCCATCATCTTTCGCAGATCAAGCATCTGATGAACGATGGCTTAAGGCCGGCGATAACGCGTCTCACCGCGATCCAGCCGATGTTGCCGGAGTGGAAGCAGGATGCGATCGACAAGTTACTCAACGCAGCACGGGCGCTGGCGGCAGACACAAGTTCCGCAATCTGGACAAAGAACGAGAGCGGATCGGCCCCGCTGGCCATGAATGCGGACTACAAGAACCTGGTGGCGAAAATCTACGAGCATTCTGAAATGCTCGTGAAGACATCGGATGCAGCAGGGAACTTTGCGGCTGCACGTTTGAAGGCGGCTGACGCAGACCTGCGGGTCGCGCACAGGTAACGCTTACGCTAGCTGCGATAGGCGGGACACCGCGGATATCGCAAAGGAGCACAAGAATTGCGGACGGCCATCGGACGGCAAGGTTCCCGGATCCAGGAGGAGAATTGAACTCCAGAAGTGTCTTCAGGAAATTCGCGCGTGCGTTGCCAGGTGCTCACGCGGGGCGAACTTTTCATAGGCAGCGTGGATCAAATGAGGCAAGCAGCCAAGGGCCACCGATGCCGCCGCATTCCAAACTACCGCCGTAATAAACGTGATGATGAAAGCCATCGCATCCAGACGGCGCATCATCGGCAAGCGTTTCCAGGTGCTCCAATCCAACAGGCAAATGCCCATCCAGGCGGTAATGCCCGAAAGTGCCGCCAACGGAATGTGCGCCAGTAAGTTCGAACCCGCGGTGAGCATCAAAATCAGCGCCGCCGCGTGAATCAGGATGGACAATCTGGTAGTAGCGCCGCAGCGCACGTTGGCCAGGCTGCGCGCGGGGATTCCCACGCTCAACGGCGCGCCGAACATGCCGGCGACAAGATTGGCAATACTATAGGCGCCAATCTCGCGGTCAGCATCGGACTTCTTCATCACCGGATGTGCTCCGCGGAAATGCTCCACCACGCGCGAAGTAATCAACAAATTAATACTGGAAACTATCGCCAACGCGAAGGCCGACGGCGCAAGCTCAATCACATCCTTCGCCGACCACGAAAACGCAGCCAGCGGCGGGATGGCAAGTTGCATGATGCCAACTTCCATCTCTTTCCAACCAAACAAAAGTCCAATCGCCAGGGAACCTGCCACGCCGGCCATGGGCGCGGGTGCGCCAGGCAAATAACGCGACGATAAACCGGCCAACAAAATCGACACTCCGGCCAGCATCATGCCGTGCGGATGACCCTGAATCGCCACGGACTTCACCTGCGAAATGATCATCATCGCGCCGATGCCGCAGCTGAAACCCGAGACCACCGCGTGGGGCACCATGCTCATAAACCGGCCCCACCGCAGAATACTGAAGATCATCATGAAAACGGCGGCGGCGATACTGATCTTCGCCGCCCCGCCGATTCCATAGCTCGCTACCGCGGCGCTCACAAAGGGAGCGGTCACGGTCGAAGGCCCTCCAATCAACACAGGGTTCCGTCCCAACAGCGCCGTTACCGGCGATGTGAGGATAGAAGTGAAGAGACCCATGACCGGAGGAACGCCCATCAAAGACGCCATCGCCAACCCATACGGAAGCGCAATGAGCGCCGCGACGACGCCCCCGGACAAGTCTCCCCCAAATCTGCGGAGATTGTAGTCCTTCAGTTTGGAAGGTCTTCTCAAGCTGCCATCACCTTGGTGAACGCAGTCTTGAACTTCGCCATTTCTTCTTTCGTGCCGATGGAGACACGAACGTGGTTCGGCCAGGCCGGCCACACGCGCCCGATGAACACTTTCTCCTTCGCCATGGCCTTGACGATCTCGCCGCCGGGGCGCTTTACGTCGACCATGAACTTGTTGCTTTCGGAAGGCACGAAGCTGAAGTTGTGCTTGTGCATGTAATCGAAGACATCGTTGCGCACGCCGGCGACAATCGCCTTGCGCTCTGCTACCAGGCCTTTTTCTTTCAAGCTGATGTGCGCGCCAATCATGCCGGTCAGCGGCAGGGCGCCTGCGCCCCAGGTCTGCAGCTTGGCCAGCAGGTCAGGACGTCCGATCGCCGCACCGGCGCGGAGTCCAGCCATGCCATAGAGCTTTGAGAACGTGCGCAGGATGATCACGTCTTTGTCAGCGGCAACCATGTCGCTCACGGCCGTGGCGCTGGAAAAATGCAGGTACGCTTCGTCCACCAGGATGATGGAGCCAGCCGGTTTGTTGGCCACCAGCCATTCGATCTTGGCGCGCGGCGTGATTGTGCCGGTGGGATTGTTGGGGTTGCAGATGTAAATCAGGCCGGCATTCGGATCGGCCTTCGCCATCGCTTCTACATCGTGCTCATAATTCTTGGTGAGAGGAACGCGGATGGTCTTGGAACCAACCACGCGCGCGGCGCGGTCACCTGCTTCGTAGCCGGGATCGCCCATCACAAAGCTCTTGCTGGGAGAGGTGAACGAGAGAACCGCGCGATGCAACGGATCGCTCGATCCAGGATACGGCGTCACGTAATTCGGCTTCACGCCTTCCTGTTCGGCCAGCGTCTTGGCGAAGCTGAAGGTCTCTTCGTACATGTAGCGTCCGCCCTTGGCGACGATGGAGCAGATCGCATCGTGGGCGGCCTTGCAGGGTCCGAGCGGATTTTCGTTCGCGTTGATCTTGACGGCGTCGTCCGGCAGCGGACCAATCATCGAGAGCTGAGCCATTGCGGCTTCGTTGTAAAAAGGGAGTGTTGCGCCTGCACCCAAAAGCGCGGAAAAGCGGCCAAAGCCGCGGCGGGTGAACTGAGTCGATTTCATTGAGTCTCCTCGGAGGAATATAAGTCCATAACAGCTCACGCCCTGGCGAGTCTAAACGCGCGCAGGGATATAAGAATAGGGTCGTATATGTAATGACTGGGTATTTGCTCAAGACTTTGAGCGAGGAACTGACTGAGTAGCTTTTAGGATCAGCAGAGGCCGCCTGGCCGTACCTGCACGTTGATTTAGTTTAAGCGGAAATTGCCGCCCCGGCCTAATTAAAATTTCTAATCGGGTCTATTTGAGTTTCTTTGAGATCCGCAATACGTCTGCTTCGTCGAGCTTCAGCGACTCGGCAATGAGGTTTGTCGGAGACAGCGCCGTCTTCGCAACCCCTTCTTTTCCATGCTGTTTGGAGTTCGAAAGAATGTGCACAAGCTCATGTGCCAGAACGCGTCCAACAGCCCGTCCCATCAGCTTATCGCCCACGGCGTAATCACCGCCATGCATCGCTTTGCGGATGGAGTTGCGTACTTTATCGCAGGAAACTTCGCTGTAGGGGAGCATTTCGCCGTCGCTCGAATAGGTCCAGGCAAGCGGTCCGCGCTCATCGAGCAGAGCCGGGTAGTTCTCCATCGCGCAGTGACCTTTGAATTTTACGATGACGAGATCGGAGGCTGATTTCGAAGAGTCGTAATCTTCGCGCAAAGTCCAGGCCAGTTGCAGGCCGGTGTTCTTGAGCACGGTTTCCGATTCTTTCTTCAGTTCCGTCAGTGCGCCGCTGGCAACGGGCGAATCGAACTCCAAAAGAATAGTTAGCCCTTCGCACAACCCCACAACCGGGGCGGCGACGAGCAGCAGCAGGAACAACGTAGTTTTGCGCATACTTGGCACGACGGAGATAATATATCAGAATTTTTCGACGAAAAATAGCCCCCTATCAAAGTTTAGGATGAGACCCATAGAATCTCCTTATGGGAGTTTGTCCTCATGCCCAGGCTTGTTCAGATGCTTATAGAAGCCGAGATCTTCGCCTGTGTGGAGTTTGGTGGCAAACATTATCTGTCCGGTGTGCATGGCAAAATGCTCCACAACATGATAGATAGACTCCAGCACGCTGACGTCGAAGTTCTGCACGGTGATGCGTTCGGCCAGCCGCGGGGGCGGCAGCGTGCGCACCACAGCCACAGCCTGGTCAACTTCGCGACGCATGTGAGCGGCCAATTCTGGGACCGTCATTCCACCACGCGCGGCAAACTCCGCATCGCGCGCCCGCTCGTCTGGGATGCCGCCGATCTTGGCGGTGATCCACTGCCGCATATTGCCGCAAAGGTGCAGCACCAGATTGCCGATGGCGTTCTGATTTTCATTGCCGCGCATCCACACCTGGTCTTCGTTGAGTTTGTCCAAACAGACTTCGATTCGGCCTGCGAACTGGTCGAGTTTATCGGCTGAGAATTTGAGGAACGTCGCTTCCATATGGGGCGAGTATAGCGGATTCGATGTAAGCACTATGCTAACATTCAATTGTGCACGTGATCAGCAAACCCGGACTCCTTAAGCTGGCTAGACGGCATCCGGAAACGCGCACCGTGTTGGATGGATGGTGGAAGGCAGCCAAGAAGGCGGAATGGCGCGGGTTGAATAGCGTTCGAGAGGCTTATAAATCAGCGGATCAGGTGGGCGATGTTCTTATCTTCGATATCCTCGGAGGAAACTTCCGGCTTATTACGAGAGTCAATTATGAAGGCCAACGTATCTACATCAAGGCTCTTTTGAGTCACGGCGAGTATGAGCGAAAGGAGTGGATGAAATGGGTGTAAAAACATTAGACCCCGAAGCATACGGGAAACTATTGGCCACGGAACTACCTGTGCGAATCGAGAACGACGAGGATTTTGAGAGGATGGTGGAACGTCTCGAAGAATTGGATTTCGCCAAGCGCAAACTAACAAAGGAAGAAGAGGCATATCGAGACGTGCTTGCTGTATTGGTTGCCGACTACGACGACCGTCACTATGAAATCCCCGACTCTCCGCCACACGAAATGGTCAAATTTTTTATGGACCAACAAGGCCTCAAGCAGGCCGACCTCGTCCCCGTGCTCGGCTCGCGAGCCCAAGTGTCCGATCTCGTCAACGGCAAACGCGGAATCAGCAAAGCCCAGGCAAAAAAACTGGCTGAGTTCTTTCACGTTTCGGTGGAGTTGTTTATCTGATAGAAAATGAAATGATCAACCAACCGCTGAACTATAAAATCTGGTGCGAGGGCAAATGGTTTGTCTCGCAATGTCTGGACATCGACATCGCGAGCCAGGGTGAAACCGAACAGGAAGCGTTGGACAGCCTGCGCGAGGCAATCGAACTCTATTTCGAACCGCCGACGGCCACAAGGCCTCCGATGCACCACGGCCCGGCCGATTGATCACTGTCGTCCCACAGTTGCCGCCGGAAGATGTGGCGCACCCCAATAGACAACCATTAGCGCTATCATTTGATTTATGGAAGAACAAGAGGGAGCACCAAAGTTCGAAGTTGTATTCAGGCCCAGTGTGGGCCCAAACATCGTGCGTGCTTGGTTCGATACTGCGTTAAACCCAATTATCGAATTCCTTGAAACGGAAATCGGCTTGCTTGGCAGACGAAACTGGACCTATTCGTTCGGAGCCCGTAACCTCAATCTCATCCAACCCATCAAACCTCATTTCTACAACGCGAATCTGGAACAAATATTGCAAGCCAATGCGGAATTAAATCTTGGCATCGAAGAACATGACAAAACGGTTGAGAAGCTGAGATCGGCCGTTGTATCAATCCACGACGCTCTAGTTTATAACCGGGAATTCATCGCATTAGGAGAATCGCTTCTGCGGCCGGAGAGTCTGGCCACAATGGGCATCATGGAAATGGATGCTATCTTTGGAGCTTACTCTGAGGACGACCGCCTCAAGATAATTGCCCAATATGTCGTAAATGGCACAGGCGACTTGCCTCCACATTATTCGACTGCAAAGTTCTGGAATCATACGCGCGCAGCGTTCAGTGATATTGCCACTCGCGATGGGGTAGATTCTTACGTGAAAAAGGCGGAAGTATTCGCCGAGTCACTGTCCGCGGTGGGCAAATCGCTACTCCTGGACTTGAAACAGCTTCGCCAGGACCTGTCCTACCGGCACGACGTTCCAATTCTAACGAGCGAACGGAGCCATTAATCGATTGATCGCGCTGCGAAAGGCCGTGATCGATAGCGGACCCATGTTCGATGCACTGGTGCTCAATTTCAGGATTAAGTTGGGCGTGGAATCCAGGCTGGTTCAAAAAGTCGAAAAGTACATGAACAGCATTGGTGGGCCGCTTAGAACAAAGTCGTCCCAAACCAATTTCCTGAACCATTTGAAAGCAATCGGGCAGAAGATCACAACCTCGCATGTGGTCGCTGAGGTCTTTGGACTCCAGGCCAAGAAGCTGGATTTGCAAGGTCTGGCACTTGAGGATTTTTGGCAGACCAGCATTGATCTGATTACCCAATGGAAAGTGGAAGAGCGGCTTGTCCCACTACTGGATTTGGCGTCGGCGGCTCGAAACAACGCGAGTCTTCTTAAAATAGGCGTCACAGATACGGGAGTCATTGATCTGGCGGAAAAAGAGCGCTGTATCTTGATCACATGGGACGAGAGGACGCTGGGAATAGAAGCATTACGGCGGGACATCGAATGCCGTTTCCTGAATCATTTTTTAGCGCTCGACTAGCATCGCAATGCCGCGCCTGGCCCGAATTATTATTTCCCACGCGCTGTGCCTGATCCACAGAGACAATCGTTTCCGCGATCACCTTCGCGGTTGTATTTTGGGCCATACATCACAAACACCACGGCCCGGCCGAGTAACCCCAGCCGGGCCGCAGATCACAACCTAACTCAAACCAACCTTACAGAACCGACTCCGACCAGCCTTCCAGAATCGCCTTCACCTTCTGGCAGAACTGATCGGCCAGCGCGCCATCGATCAAGCGGTGATCGAAGGTCAACGCCAGATGGCAGATGCTGCGGATCGCGATGGCATCGTCAATCACCACCGGCATCTTCTCCACCGTGCCGACGCCCAGAATGGCCACCTGCGGCTGGTTGATCACCGGCGTCGCAAAGACGCTGCCGAAGCTGCCGAAATTGGTGATGGAGAACGTACCACCGGTAATCTCATCGGGCTTCAACTGGCGTGAACGGGCACGCGCCGCCAAGTCCACAATCGAACGCTGCAAGCCAACCACATTCTTCTCATCGGCATTGCGGATCACCGGCACGATGAGGCCATTTTCCAGCGCCACCGCGATGCCGATGTTGATGTCGTTGTGATACAGAATGTTCGTTCCATCGATCGATGCGTTGAAGATCGGGAACGTGCGCAAGGCATCGGCAGCAGCACGCGCGATGAACGGCAGGTACGTCAAGCCGAAGCCATAACGCGCCTGGAACTCGCCCTTCTGCTTATCGCGCAACTTCGCAACCTTGGTGATGTCCACCTTGTGCACAGTGGTGACGTGCGCTGAAGTGCGCTTGCTCAGCACCATGTGATCGGCGATGCTCTGGCGCATGCGGCTCATCGGTTCCACGCGGGTCTTGGCAGCTTCGTTGCGCGCCGGAGGCGGAACAGCAGCAGGCGCGGGGGCAGGAGCAGCAGCCACGGCAACCGGGGCAGGAGCGGGGGCAGGAGTTGGCGCTGGCGCAGGCGCCGGAGCAGCCTTCGCCGCAGCCTGCGCCGCAACATACGCTTCCACATCACCCTTAGTGATACGGCCACCGAGACCAGTGCCATGCACCTTGCTCAGATCCAGATTCAATTCGCGCGCCATGCGGCGGACCAGCGGTGACAACGGACCCAGGTCGTCTTCCTCAACCACAATTTCAGCAACCGGCGCGGCAACAGGCGGCGGCGGCGGAGGAGGAGGAGGAGCAACAGGTGGCGGGGGCGGAGGCGGCGGTGCAACAACCACCGGCGCGGGCGGCGGAGGGGGAGGAGGCGGCGGTGGCGGCGCGGCCACAACGACAGCAGCCGGAGCAGCTACGGCAGCTCCGCCCGTCTCATCGATATGCGCAACAACGGTGTTGATTGCAACCGTCTTGCCTTCTTCCACCAAAACCTGCGACAGTGTGCCGGCAGCGGGCGAAGGGATTTCAGTATCCACCTTATCCGTCGAGATCTCAAACAGAGGCTCGTCACGCTCCACGCGGTCGCCGGCCTTTTTCAGCCAGCGCGTCAGGGTGCCTTCCACAATGCTTTCGCCCATCTGGGGCATTACGACATCGATCATTTACATGTTCTCCGTTGTCAAAACTGGTTCTACCATTTCAAAGCCGTACACCTGCCCGAACCGCTCAATCAGAGCCGAAACGACCTGTTCGCGCGAAGCGTTCGAGCCCTCGCGCCGCACAGACGTCACCGGCTTGGTTAAGCCACAAGGGACGATGTATTGAAAATAACTCAAATCCGTATCCACATTCAGCGCGAAGCCATGCGACGTCACCCAGCGGCTGATGTGAACCCCAATCGCCGCGATCTTGCGGCCGTCCACCCACACGCCCGTGCAACCTTCCATGCGCCCGCCCACGATGCCAAACTCCGCAATCGCGCCGATAATCACTTCCTCAAGACTACGCACATACTCCACCACGTCGCGCTTCCATTCGCGCAGATCCATGATCGGATACCCCACGATCTGCCCCGGCCCGTGATACGTCACGTCGCCGCCGCGATTGGTGTGATGAAACTCGATCCCCGCGCGCGACATCAGTTCCTCGCTCGCCAGCAGGTTTTCCGTGTGGCCGTTGCGCCCCATGGTGACCACGTGCGGATGCTCCACCAGCAACAACTGGTCGGCAATCTCGCCGCGCTTGCGCTGTTCCACAAGCTGCTGCTGCAACGAGAAGGCCGCACCGTAACCGATGCGGCCCATGTCGCGAACTTCGCAATTACGCATTAATCTGCAAACCGTACACGGCGTTGAACGCCTCGCCAACCGCCTCGTACAACGTCGGATGCGCGTGAATCGTGTTCATCATCGTCTCCACCGTCGACTCCGATTCCATCGCCGTCACCGCTTCCGCAATCAACTCATACGCATGCGGCCCGATGATGTGGACGCCCAAAATCTCGCCGTACTTCGCATCGGAAACTACCTTCACGAAGCCATCGTGATGACCCAGAATGGTCGCCTTGCTGTTGCCCATGAAGGGGAACTTGCCCACCTTCACGTCATAACCCTTGGCCTTTGCCTGCGCTTCGGTCATACCCACGCTGCCAATGCCCGGCTCGGTGTAGGTCGCGCCCGGAATGCGGTTGCGGTTGATCGGCGTCGTGGCCTTGCCTGCAATATGCGCCACCGCGATCATGCCCTCGGCCGTCGCCACGTGCGCTAACTGCGGCGTCCCAGCTACCACGTCTCCGATCGCATACACGCCCGGCTCGGCGGTTTCCTGATGCCCATTTACTTTGATGAAGCCGCGATCGGTCTCGACCCGCGTATTCTCCAGGCCAATCTTATCGGTGATCGGCTTGCGGCCCACCGCAACCAGCAGCTTCTCGGCTTCGACCACTTCCTGCTTGCCGTTGGCCAGCGTTAGGGTCAAAGTAACGCCCGTTGCCGTGCGCTGAATGTTCTCTGCCTTGGCGCCCGTTTCGCAACGGATGCCCTGCTTCTTGAACACACGCTCCAGTTCTTTCGAAACCTCTTCGTCTTCCACCGGCACCAACCGCGGCAACATCTCCATCACGATAACCTTCGTGCCAAAGCGATTGAAAATGCTTGCAAACTCCACGCCCACCGCGCCCGCGCCGATCACAGCCAGCGTCTTCGGCACAGCCGGCATATCCAGAATTTCAATATTGGTGAGGATACGCTCCGGGTCTGCCTGCAAACCGGGAATCATACGCGCTTCCGATCCCGTCGCGATGATGATGTTCTTCGCTTCCAGCGTCTGCACGCCCGCATCGGACTGCACTTCCACGCGTCCGCCGCCCTTCAGCGTCGCATACCCTTTAATGACGTCGACTTTGTTCTTCTTCATCAAAAAGTCGATGCCCTTGGCGTGCTTGCTGACGATGCCGTTCTTGCGGTTCAGCACTGCCGGATAATCCAGCCGCGGATTGTCGCACGCCACGCCCTGGTCGCCAGGATGAACAAAATAATCCCAAACTTCGGCCGTATGCAGCAGCGCCTTGGTCGGTATGCAACCCACATGCAGACAGGTGCCGCCCAGCTTCGGGCTCTTCTCAATAATCGCGGTTTTCAATCCGAACTGGCCGGCGCGCACCGCCGCCGAATAGCCGCCGGGGCCGCTACCAATCACAATCAAATCGTAGGACATTTACTCTATCTTATCATTGCCCGGCCGCCGCCCAATCCGGCTCTCAAACTTTGGTATCGTTGCAGATGAATGACTCGTCGCCAGTCCATCGCGCAAATTCTTCTCGCCCCGCAATTCGCCGCGGCTCAGACAACCCCGCCGGATGCCGCCGCTTCATCGAATCAGTTCGGCCTGAAATTGGCCGTCGAACTGGCTGCGGCGCATCCGGATAAAAACGTCTTCATCTCGCCTCTCAGCATCTTCCTCGCCCTGGCTATGACCGGCAACGGCGCGGCCGGCAAAAGCAAGGCCGCCATCTGGAGCACCCTGGCGCTTAGGCCCAATGTCACTGACGATCAGCTCAACGCCTCCATCGCCGCACTCACCAAACTCCTCGACTCGCAGAAGGGCGTGCAACTCTCCATCGCCAACGCCCTCTGGGCCAGTCTCGCCTTCCAATTCAGCAAGGACTACGCCGCCCGCTGCGAAGCCGCGTTCCAAGCCAAAGTCACCACGCTCGATTTCGCAAAGCCCGATGCCGCACCAACCATCAACAAGTGGGTGAGCGAAAAAACCGGCGGCAAGATCCCCGAAATCGTCTCCGCCTCAGGAGTCCGCAACGCCGCGGTCATTCTCACCAACGCCATCTATTTCCGCGGCAAGTGGGACAATCCCTTTGAAAAGTCCCAGACACAAGCGAAATCATTCCACCTCGCCGCGGGCCACGTCAAAGAAGTGCCGATGATGCGCAACCGGTATCTGCACCTTGCCTATCGCGCCACGGCCACCTGCGAAAGCGCGGAACTCCAATATCAAAACGCCAGCATCGCAATGCAAGTGCTGCTACCGAAGGCTGGCCACACATCGGCCTCAGTCCTGCGAACCCTCGATTGGCAAGCCCTACGCAAGCAGCCCACCACGGCCGATCTCGATCTCTCACTGCCCCGCTTCACGCTCGACTTCAGCGACACACTGGCCCGCCCCCTGAAGAAAATGGGCATGGAGATCGCCTTCAAAAACCCGCCCGCTGATTTTACGCCAATGGGCTCGAAGGACTTTTTCATCGGCGACGTCATCCACAAAACCCGCCTCGAAGTCGACGAAGAAGGCACCATCGCCGCAGCCGCCACCGCGGTGATGATGGTCGGAGCTGCCGCCCCCATGAAGCGCGAAAAGAAAACGCTGGTGTTCGACAAACCCTTCGTCGTGCTGCTCTACGAAACCACCACCGGAGCCCTGCTTTTCGCCGGCCTCGTTCAGGAGCCCAAATAGAACGTGCGCCTAGCCTGTTCACTCTTGTTCGTCTCCGTCTGCAACGCCGCCGAGCCCACCAACCTGCGCCAGTTGCTCCAGGACGCACAGGCCGCCACGCGCGAACAACTCCGCCTCGCCGCCCGCTACCTGGGCAAAGAGGATATCCGCGAATACGAAGTGAAGGCGAACGGCAAAAAGACCATGCACCGCTGGTCAACATATGAAGCCAGTGTGCTGGAAGGCATGCCGTACTATCGTTTGATCGCCACCAACGGCAAGCCGCTCTCCAAAGCGCAGGAATCCATCCAGGAAAACCAAATGGCCAGGGAACTCGAATACCGCCGCCGCACACCCATCTCGGAACGGCGCAACAAATCGCGCTACTCGGCCAACATGCAGCACATCATCGATTACCACGAACTCTCCTTCGTGGGCGAAGAGCCGATGGCAGGCCGGCCGACCTGGGTCATCGATACCAAACTCCGCGACAGCGCGCCGCGGCCTGAGAAACACGAAGACCTCATGCTCAGCGGCAACACGCGCCTGTGGATCGATCAAGCCTCCGGCGTCATCCTCAGCTGGCGGCTCACCATCCACCGCCCCTGGCACGCCTGGACCGAAGGCTCCACCGATCAAAAAATCACGCAAGTGATCGAAAGCCCCGACGGCAAACCCATCTTCGTCGCCAAAGAAATGAGCGCCCGCGCCCCGCTGCCGAACGGCGGCGCCCGGCTGACGGTGCAGTCGTTCAGCGACTACCGCCGGTTTGAGGCGGATTCATTGATAACATTCGAACCGTGAGTAGGGCAGAGTTGTACTCTGCGGCCGAGTGGCACTCGGCCTTCTTCGCCACAAAGAGGGAACCACCTCGCCAGCCACGCTCTGTTCGTCTTCAGCTTGCTGGAATAGCTGGCCCCGCGCAATGTTAAACTCCAATTATGAGCCAGGTAGAAGAGATCGAAGCCGCAATCGAGCGTCTGTCTACTGAGGACTACAAACGCATAGCCGAATGGGACCGGCAAATGGATGCCGATTCGGCGTCAGGCAAGCTTGACTTAATTTTCGATCAGGCCGATGCCGCATAAAAAAAGAGAACTCTTCGCGACTGTCCGCCAGAAAAGTAAAGTCCCGCACAACACCCCAGTTTTGGAACTTCTTCTATGAGCGTCCAGCCGAGGTCCAAATCCTGGCACGAAAGAACTACCGTTTGTGGAAGAACAATCCGAGCCATGCATCCCTTCGCTTCCGCAAGCTCGAAGGCAGTAATGACCGGTTCACGGCAAGATTGGGCAATCATTATCGCGCGCTTGCCAGGCTTATTGGCGACGAAATGATCTGGGTCTGGATTGGCACTCATTCCGATTACGACAAACTCACCAGCCGGTAGACCGCCGCCAGAGGCAGGCCGACCGCTGTATCGCTTCGTCTCGGGCCTACGGGAATGACACCCGGACGGTTACAACGGGAAAGACAAATTCGGGAATTGCACCAGCGGAGTAAACTTCGCGATATTCTTATAATCGCGATCCCGATGCCACACCGCCGCACCAGACGCCATGGCGATCGCGGCAATCAAGCAATCGTATGAAGACCGGATGGTGTAACCGCGCCGACGCCCCTCGCGGTAAATCTCAGCAGCCTGAGTGTAAACGCTGCGCGGAATTGGATCGCACAGGCAGGGAAGCGCCAGCAACGACAGGCGGAACTCATCCGCATCGGGCCCTGTCCGTAACCCTTGGATGACCTCTTGGACGACCGGTCCGCATGTGCAGATAAGCGCCAATTGATCTGGTCCAGCGCCCCGCACTCGCCCACCCAACAACTCGATCCAAACGGAAGTGTCAACCAGAAGCATAGCGGCTCGTTAGGAGTGCTTCTTAATTGGCTTCTGATTGCCCGAACGCGGCTTGTCCTCGCGCATCTCCGCCAAATCTCCGGCCCACAGTCCTTTGCCAAAATGCTTTCCCAATTCCTGAATTTTCCTCATGCGCACGGCTTCTTCCAGCGCCAGATTAATCGTCGCGGAATATGTTTTGCGGCCAAGGACGCGGACCGCCTCATCCAGCAGCTCCTCATCCAACACAACATTTGTGCGTTTCATGTGTATAGTGTATCAGGCTGCCAATTGTGCCAGCTTGCCCGATTCCCGCATTCCGATTTGCGCCTCACAAAGCCTCAGTGGCTAGTGCTTGAAACCAAGAGCATTGACCAACTGCGGAACAAAATCAGTATCAACCTAAATAGAGTAGTCGCCGGCAAATTCGGATGGGTGGCGAGACTGTCCCCGGTTTGCCCCACAAGATACCGCCAGCAATGCGAGTCACCCGGCAGGTGACGAGCACGTTGTATGCAACCGATGCTAAATGTTAGAGATAGCTTTTCCAGATGCGTTCGACTGCTCCTTCTCGGATCAACTGTCGGTTGAAGCACTAAATCAATGGACAGATAAAGCATCCGCCCCGCGAAAGCGCGTGTTTGGTTCTGTGGGCGATGGCGCCCACCTGAAGCAAATCATTCCTCAACCAGCGCGCCCAACACCTTGCCATCTTCGCCAAGCCGGACTGTAAAGTAACGTCTCCCTTGAGTCGTTACCGCCCGATAGCGCCGCAACTTGCGGACCGCCGGGTCTGCCATGAAGTGAGAGCTGCCAACATTTTCTTCGCCGAGTGGCTCCAAGCTCGACACTGCGCGAGCAGCGGATGCCACGCGTTCTGCGATGACGCCAACGCCCTCCTCGATGGTCTTCCGGATCCTGGCAGTCTCACCAGGGTTGGAATCTTTTTGCACGGCCAGGCCCTGGATGGCGGTGCCCGGCAAGTAATGGTTTGCGATCCGCTTGCTGATGGCATCGATGCCTATCGCGCCGTCGTCCAGATTGGCCAGCATGATCACAGTCAGTCCCTCATCGTAGCGCCGGATCACCGCCGAATTGCCGGTCACAGTCGATCCCCAATGCGCCCCGAACCGGTGGCCCGCGAAGGTATCAACGAACCAGCCAAGCCCGTGACTCATCGTCAGGCCGTTGTTGAGTCGCGCCGGTTTGACCATCTCATCGAGGCTCGCGCGACTCAAGATCTTCCCGCTTGTCATGGCCATGTCCCACTTGGCAAAATCGACGGCGCTCATCATAACGCCCCCATTGGGTGCGATGATCGCTGGACGAAGCGGCTCGCCGTGCCGGTAGACACCGTCCTTCCAAAGGTATCCGGCGGCACGCTGCGAAACAACTTCTTCCTGCACCTTAAAACGGGCCGAAGCAAGGCCCAGTTTCTTGAAAATACGTTCGGTGACAAAGTCCATGTACGGCTTGCCAGCGGCGCGCTCCACAACAATTCCGATCAGGGGAAACGCGTTCGTGTAGTTCCACCGTTCACCCGGTTGGAAGGCGAGCGGCTGCGCACCGAGCAGTTCCACAAATTCAGAAGCCGAATACTCGCGGCGATAGGAGAATCCGATCTTGCCCGAATCGAAATCAGCCAGGCCCGCCGTATGGTTGAGTACATGCCGAATGGTGATTCGCTGCCACGCCGCGGGTGTATGGGCGATGTACTTGGACAAAGGCTCGTCCAGGTTTAACTTGCCGTCTTCGCGCAACAGCAGGATGGCTTCTGCGGCGAACTGCTTGCTTATCGAGCCGATCTCGTAGACTGTGTTCTCAGACGCCGGAACGCTCCATTCCAGATTGGCCACCCCGTAGCCGGCAGCCTTCACGATGCGTCCCTTCTGCACCACGGCAAGCGACACTCCAGGGATGTGGCTTGCCTTCATCCCCGCCCGCACAAAGTCGTCAACTGTGTCGGCCCGGCAAACGGAGGCCAGCAGCCACGCGATATGAAGCCCGCAAACCATTCTCATAGGTAGATTATCGCGCCGATGCGGCCTTGCGGCCACACTACGCGGCTTCCAGCCCCAGGTCGAGAAAAGAAGCTTGACGCGTGCGGCAATAAACCGTAGGTTAATACCAGAGGTGAATTGCCGACGAGCAACGCGATTGCATACAAGAAATCTTCACAACAGACGCCAGGCCAATCATTAGAACAGCGCACTCATCCAATTGAATGCCCGCGAAACCGACGCCTTTGTAGATGCAATTCTGAAGCCAGCCGCCCCTGGGCTCGTGTTATGTGCCGCCCCCCGCCAGTATAAACGCATTACTGGACGCTAACGTGATATTCGGGCGGCTCTCCCAACACAGGCGTCGTCGCCGAAACCATTGACGATGCCGCCAGCCGCTTCTATCTGGATCATGAGTTCATCCCACTCCTCGGCCACGCACGCAAACTATTCCTCGCCATGGGAACACTTGACAAACTTTTCCGCTGACCCCAACCCTTGCCCCCCGCAACCCCATCCTGTTACCCTAACTAATAATGCTTCTTTCGGAAATATATCAGGGGCTCGGCGAAGACAGCTTCGTTGATCTGCTCAAATCCGTGTCGATGGGCAAGCTGAAAACATTCCAGCTCTATGACCGTATGAAGGTGCGCCTGCATCTCCCCAAGCTCAACTCAGAGACTCTGCGCCGCGCCGCGCCCAAGCTGTGGCAACGCATCGCCACCGAAGAGGAGTTCGCCAGCGACCTCGGCCAAGCCGTGCTCGTCTCGCACCTCGACATGATCCGCGCCGTGCTCGACTTCCTGGAGGTCCCGCACGAAGACGGCTTCTTCGCCAAAGACGCCGACGTGGCATCTTACCTCAAAGAAGGTTGGGAACAGCGCGCCTACGACGAGTTCAAAGACAAGCACCCCAAAGCCGCCCTGATCTTTTACCTGAACCATTTGGGCTGGGAACTGCAAAAAGAGTTCCACCTCTTCAAACCTTCAAACTAATACCACTATGACCGCCTCGCAGGAACTGTACGAAGCAATCAAGGCGGGCGACTACGCCCAGATCGAAGCCCTGCTCGACGCCGCGCCCGAACTCGTCAACGGAGGCGGCGCCAGCGGCATGCCCCCGCTCATGCTCGCCATCTACACGCGTCATAACGACATCGCGCAGATGCTTCTGCAACGCGGCGCAAAGGTCGACATCTACGGCGCCTGCGCCCTGGGCGACATCGAACGCGTCAAGCGCGAACTCGCCGCCGACCCCGCGCTGATCAGCACCTACAGCTCCGATGGCTGGACCCCGCTCCACCTCGCGGCCTTCTTCGGCCACAAGCCGCTCGCCGAATTCCTCATCGAAAAGGGCGCCAGCGTCACAGCCCGCGCAGCCAACACCATGTGCAACTTCCCGCTCCACGCCGCCGCAGCCGGCCAGCACTCCGAAGTAGTCGCACTGCTGCTCTCGCACGGAGCCGAAGTCGATGGCCGCCAGGCAGGCGGCTACACCGCGCTCCACTCCGCCGCCGCCAACGGCGACGAATCGACGATCCTCCTTCTGCTCGCCCACGAAGCCAATCGCGACGCGCAGAGCGAGGAAGGCAAGACCCCCATGGACATGGCGCGCGACCGCCATCAGCCCCGCGCCATAGAACTACTCAGTCTCTAACACCCAATGCTGGAAAAAACACTTCAGGAACTCGCCCAATCCACCGAGGCCCGCATCGCCGCAGCCGAAACCCCCGATGCTCTCGAAGCCGTCCGCGTCGAAGTCCTCGGCCGCAAGGGCACGCTGGCCGGCATCAGTAAGGACATGGGCAAACTCACGCCCGAACAAAAAGCGTCCATCGGCAAGCTTCTCAACGCCGCCAAGCAATCGCTTGAAGCCGCGCTCGATTCGAAGAAAGCCGCCTTCGACGCCGCCGCCCTCAGCGCCCGCCTTGACTCCGAATGGCTCGACCTCACCCTGCCCGCGCCGCAAGTGAAACCCGGCAGCCTGCACCCGCTCACGCAGATCCAGCAAGAAATTGAAGACCTCTTCGTGTCCCTCGGCTTCACCGTTCTCGACGGCCCCGAAGTCGAAACCGAATACAACAATTTCGATGCGTTGAACATCCCCGCCGATCACCCTGCGCGCGACATGCAGGATACGTTCTGGCTGCAAAACGGCCACGTCCTGCGTACCCACACCTCGCCCGTGCAGGTGCGCGGCATGCGCAAACTCGGCCCCCCCCTGCGCATGATCGCCCCCGGCCGCGTCTTCCGCAACGAAGAGGTCGACCCCTCGCACGAACACACCTTCTATCAGCTCGAAGGCATGATGATCGATAAGGACGTCTCCGTCGCCCATCTGCTCTACTTCATGAAGACCCTGCTCGGCGCCATCTTCAAACGCGAAGTCACCGTCCGCCTGCGCCCCGGCTTCTTCCCCTTCGTCGAACCCGGCTTCGAGCTCGACATCCAGTGCCTCATCTGCGGCGGCCCCGGCTGCCCCGTCTGCAAACACAGCGGCTGGGTGGAACTGCTGCCCTGCGGCCTGGTTAACCCCAACGTGCTGCGCATGGGCGGCATCGACCCTGAAAAGTGGAATGGCTTCGCCTTCGGCCTTGGCCTCACCCGCCTGGTGATGATGCGCTACGCCATTGACGATATCCGCCTGCTCCAAAGCGGCGACCTGCGTTTTCTCAATCAATTTTAGAGGCTCAGAAGCAAGTTGAAATTCTCATATAACTGGATCGCCGGAATGGTCGACGGGCTTACCGAATCGCCCGCCGAACTCACGCGCCTCATCACCATGAAGACCGCCGAATCGGAAGGCGTCGAAGAGGTCGGCGCACACTTGGGCGCAGTTTGCGCGGCCCACGTCACTGCATCTGAGCCCATCGGCAAGAACCACAGCAAAGCCACCGTCGAAGCCGGCCGCTATGGCACCAAGACCGTCATCTGCGGCGCACCCAACTGCCGCGCCGGCATCGTCACGGCATACGTCCCGGCAGGTACCGCGCTGGGCACAAAACTCATCGGCAAGGCCGTCATTGACGGAGTGGAAAGCGATGGCATGCTTGCCAGCGGCGCTGAACTCGGGCTCAATCGCGACGCCGGCGGCATCATCGAACTCACCGGCGTCGAAGCCGGCCAGCCCATCCCCAACTGCCCGCCCGATCATGTGATCGATATCGACAACAAGTCGCTCACGCACCGCCCCGACCTGTGGGGCCACCACGGCATGGCCCGCGAAGTCTCGGCCATCACCCGCCGCCCATTGCTCGATCCCGTCGACTTAAAGCTTCTGCCCGCGCTGAACCCGGCCATCAAAGTTGCGATCGAAGACTTCCACCTCTGCCCGCGTTACAGCGCACTTGTCTTTGAGAACGTAACGGTGCAACCCTCGCCGCTGTGGCTACAATATCGCCTCGAATCCGTAGGCCTCAACCCCATCAACAACATTGTTGACGTTACCAACTACGTGTTGGCTGAGCTCGCCCAGCCCATGCACGCCTTCGATGCCGATAAACTCAAAGGCGATACAATCTTCGTCCGCCCGGCCCGCGCCGGCGAATCCCTCGAAGCCCTAAACGGCGAAACCTACGCGCTGGATGAAACCAATCTCGTCATCGCCGACGCCGAAGGCCCCGTAGCAGTCGGCGGAGTCATCGGCGGCCAGCTCTCCAGCGTGCAGCCAGACACCACGCGCATCGTCCTCGAAAGTGCTAATTTCTTCGCATCCAGCGTGCGCAAAACCAGCGTGAAATTGAAGGTTCGGACCGACGCGTCCATGCGCTATGAAAAATCGCAGGACCCCGTCAACACCCTGCGCGGCCTCGCCCGTGCCATGCAGTTGCTGGAAGAAGTTTCCCCCGGCATCAAGCTGGTAGGCGGCCTCACGGACAGCTACCAACCCGCCGCAGAAAAGCCCGCCATCGAGCTCCCGCTCGCCTGGCTGCAGATGAAACTTGGCCGCGAAATCGAGACAGCGGAAGTGATCGACATCCTCACCCGCCTGCAATTCGGCCTCACGCAGAACGGGGAAACACTTTCAGTAACCATACCCAGTTGGCGCGCCACCAAAGATGTCTCGATGAAGGAAGACCTGGTCGAAGAAGTAGGCCGCATGATCGGCTACGTCTCCATCGAACCGCGACCCCCGCTGGTCCCGACCGTTGTACCACCGAACGATCCGCAGCGCGAATTCCTCCGCGGCGTGCGCCGCCTCTCCACTGCCCGCGGTTTCACCGAAGTATCAAACTACAGTTTCGTAAGCGATGAAGAGTCCAAGAAATTCGGTTTCAATGACACACCGCAAGTGCGCGTCCTAAACCCGATTGCCGCCGATCAGAGCCTGATGCGAGTCAGCCTCATCCCCGGCCTCGCCCGCAACATCCGCGACAACAGCAAGAACTTCGAAGCCTTCCGCCTATTCGAAATCGGCCGCGAAATCCACACTAACGGCACGGAACTACCGAACGAAATTCCGCACTTCGGTGCAGTGTCTTATCACAAACAAAACGGCGAACCCGGCCTCTTCGAACTGAAGAGTCTCGCCGAAAGCCTGATGCCTGGTGTGATCGTGAAGCCCGCCACTCCAAGAATCTTCGAACACCCAGCAAGAACGTTCGAACTCACCTGGCAAGGCGCAGCCGTAGGCCGCCTCTTCGAAATGCACCCGCACTATGCCGAAGGAAAGGCCGCCGTCCTGGACGTTGACTTAGCAGTGATGCAAAGCAGCCAACCCAAACTAGGCCGCTACAAACAACTCCGCCGCTTCCCGGTAAGTGCCTTCGACTTATCGGTAGTAACTGGCCTACGCGAATTCGCCGGCAACATGCAAGCCCACTTAGAAACCCTGGGCGGCGATGACTTAACAGGAGTAGAATTCCTGCGCACTTACCAAGGCCCCCCGCTCCCCGAAAACACCAAAAGCACCAGCTTCCGCCTAACCGCCGGAGCCCCCGACCGAACTCTTTCATCGGACGAAGTAGCCGCCATCCGCAACCGCATCATCGACGGGATGAAGGCCCTAGGCTACGAACTTAGGGTTTGATTGCTCTTGCTAATCATTAGTCGCAAACGCGATAGGGCATCAGCATTTTTAACCTTTCGGGCATAGCCATTGGAGGTGGACAAACGACTTCCCCCTTTCCCCAAATAAGAGGAAGACACTCATCATAAAAGTGAATATAAAAGGCGAAACGCAGCAGATCACTACCCTTGACGCAATTCAGCTTCCTAGCGAGCAACTCATTTCCATCCTGCGAGAGTAAGCCCTCGTCCCAAGGCGCTTGATTACATCCATTCGCTTGCGTGATGCTGATGAGATCGACCAAACCGCCTTCAGCCTCAGCAATCGCTTCGATCAAAACGACGTTGGAAAAATGATCACGGCACTGATCCTCATCGCCGTACATTGGCAACTGAGCCTCAAAAATCTCCGTCGTCATAGCCAACTTAAAGACTCCGAGAATCACCAGTTCATTTGCCATTCTGATCAAACAGCCGTCCTAGAAGGCCGGCTTCTTGCTCAGACTTTGTGAAGCGAATTCAAGCACCCCCTTGATCCTAAATAGAGCAGTCGACGGCAAATTCGGATGGGTGGCGAGACTGCGCAAACTGGGGACAGCCCGCATGTTTCCGGCG
>CAIRSA010000556.1 GCA_903881085.1 uncultured Acidobacteriia bacterium | reverse complement strand
GGTTGGATTGGATCGTGAAGGCGGTGCGGCAGGAGGGCGGCTTGAAGATGCCTCCTGGCGGGAAGCTTTCGGCGGCGGAGATCACGGGCATTGAACAGTGGGTGCTGAGCGGCGCGCCATGGCCGGAGTCCACTGCCCTGCCTTCCTCGTTTGCCCAGCGGAAGAATCATTGGGCGTTTCAACCCCAGGTGCATGCGCAGCCTCCTTTGGTAGTCGATGCGAAGTGGCCGCGCACGCCGATCGACCGGTTCATTCTGGCGCGATTGGAGCGCGAGAAGTTGAAGCCTTCGGCAGAGGCGGATAAACCAACGCTGCTGCGGCGCGTGCATCTGGATTTGACGGGCATTCTTCCGGCTCCCGCGGAGACGGAAGCGTTTCTGAAAGACACTTCGGCGGATGCTTATGAGAGAGTCGTGGACCGGCTGCTGGCCTCACCTCAATACGGCGAGCGCTGGGCGCGGCACTGGCTGGATCAGGCGCGGTATGCGGATTCCGATGGCGGGTCGCGCGATGAGCCGCGGCAGATCTGGAAGTATCGCGAATACGTGATCAATGCGTTGAACCGCGATCTGCCGTTCGATCAATTTGCAGTGGAGCAACTGGCTGGCGATATGCTTCCCAATGCTAAGCCGGAGCAGATCATCGCGACCGGATTTCAACGGAACTCGTTGCTGCAGATTGAGGCGGGGACGGATCGCGAACAGTACCGGTCAGAGGCGGTGATGGACCGTGTGGATACGCTTGGCACCGTATTTCTAGGGATTTCGACGGGATGCGCGCGATGCCACGATCATAAATACGACCCGATCACACAGCGCGAATATTATCAGCTCTACTCGTACTTCAATAACGTCGATGAGTATGGGCCGGAACTGCCGCCGTTTGCCATCACCAATGACCGCGAAACGACGCATGCGCCGCATCTGGCGCTGGGTACGCCGGAGGAGTCGGCGAAGTATTATGCACTGCGGGCGCAGTTGAATGCGTTGTACAAGGAGCGGTTCACGTATCGGGGCGGGGAAGCGAATGAGTTACCCAAGGGCGATATCGGTGACAAGGTGCGGGCGGACAACATCGCTGCCTTGAAGAAGCAGATTCCACAATTGACGCTGGCGATGGTGATGCGGGAGATGCCGCAACCGCGCGAGGCGCATATTTTGCTGGGCGGTGATTATCTGCGCAAGGGCGCCAGAGTGCAACCAGGCGTGATCGCTTCGATTGCACCGTCTGCGCCGGCGGCGAAGACGCGTCTGGAACTGGCCAGGTGGATCGCGAATGCGCAGAATCCGCTGTTTGCGCGCGTGGGGGTGAATCGCATATGGCAACAATACTTTGGATTGGGAATTGTCGAGACCGAAAATGACTTTGGCACCCAGGGGGCGAAGCCTTCGCATCCGGAGCTGCTGGACTGGATGGCGACGGAGTTTGCACGGTCGGGTTGGAGCCAGAAGAAGCTGCACCGGTTGATTGTGACTTCTTCGGTCTACCGGCAGGCGTCGGCGAATCGTAAGGATATCGAGGCGAAGGATCCGCGCAATGTTTTGCTGGCCCGGCAATCGCGCGTGCGGTTGGATGCGGAGATCGTGCGGGATTCGGCTCTGGCGGCATCGGGATTGTTGAATGCGAAAATTGGCGGGCCGAGCGTGTATCCGCCGCAGCCCGACGGTGTGATGGAGACGGGTCAGGTGAAGCAGATCTGGACCACCAGTAAGGGCGATGATCGCTACCGGCGCGGGCTGTACACCTTCCATTACCGCATCACGCCGAATCCATCGATGAAGGTGTTCGATGCCGCGAACGGGTTGTTGCCATGCACGCGGCGGCCGCGGACGAATACACCTTTGCAAGCGCTGACTCTGCTGAACGATCCGAATTTTCACGAGATGGCGCAGGCGCTGGCCAAGCGCGTGCATACGTCGGCTGAGCCGCTGCGCGAGTTGATGATGCTGACAGTGGCGCGCGGCCCGTCGGCGAAGGAGCGCGCTTTGCTGCAGAGGCTTTATTCGTCGGAGTTGGATGCGTTTCAAACCAAGCCGGCCGAGGCCGCAATGGTGGCGGGCAAAGAGGCAACGGCGCAGTTGGCGGCGTGGACCGCGGTGGCGCGCGTGCTGCTGAATACGGACGAGTTTATTACGCGGGAATAACTATATGAACGATTTTGCACGGCGGCATTTTCTGAAGTTTTGTTCGCTAGGGCTGGGGCGCATTGCGCTGGCGGATCTGCTCGCACCGCGCAAGCCGCATTTTCCTGCCAAGGCGAAGTCGATAATCTATCTGTTCATGGAAGGCGGGCCGTCGCAACTGGACCTGTTCCAGGAAAAGCCCAAGCTTTCGGCGATGGACGGGCAGGCGACTCCAGCGTCACTGCTTGAGGGCAAGAAATTTGCCTTCATGGAACGAATGATGGCGCCGAAGTTATATGGCGCGCGGCGGAAGTTCACGCGCCATGGGCAGAGCGGACACACGTTCTCAGAACTGCTGCCGAAGATGGCTGAGCAGGCCGACCACGTGTCGTTCTTTCATTCCATGAAGACGACCAACGTGAACCATTCGCCCGCAATGGTGGCGGCGCATACGGGCGGCATGGTGCCGGGGCGGCCTTCCATGGGCGCGTGGTTGGTTTATGGACTGGGCGCGGAAGCGAAGGATCTGCCTGCCTTCGTGGCGATGACCAGTGGACCTCGCGGACCGCGCAATGGCAACGATATTTGGGGCAGCGGATTTTTGCCGACGCAGTACCAGGGCGTTCCGTTCCTGAATGCGAAGACACCGATTTATCATCTGGACTCGCCGGCGGGCGTGACGCGGGAGCGGCAATTGCGCGCGATCGATGCGATCTCGGCGATGAATCGCGAGCGCGAATCGATCACTGGAGATCCGGAGATTGAGACGCGCATCGCCTCGTATGAGATGGCGTTCCGCATGCAAGCCAGCGCGCCGGATTTGATGGACCTGGCGAAAGAGTCGCCTGCGACCTTGGAGCGTTATGGGGTGACGCCGGGCAAGCCAGGGTTTGCCACCAACTGCCTGCTGGCGCGGCGGCTGATTGAGAAAGGTGTGCGGTGCGTGCAGGTTTACCACACCGATTGGGATCATCACGCAGGCATCGAAGGGGCGCTGAATAAGATCTGCCCGGAGGTGGACAGAGCCACCGGCGCGTTGATCGCAGATTTGAAGCAACGAGGGCTGCTGGATGACACGCTGGTTGTCTGGGGAGGCGAGTTCGGACGTACGCCGATGGCCGAGGGCACGGGGAAGAATGCGGGGCGGAACCACTTGATCGACGGCTATTCTGTAATGATGGCGGGCGGCGGCATCAAGCCGGGCGTGCGTGTTGGCGAGACCGATGAACTGGGCTTCCAGAGCGCTGTTGATCCTGTCGATGTGCACGATCTGCACGCGACGATTCTGAACCAGTTCGGCTTCGATCATCTGAAACTGACGTACCGCTATCAGGGGCGGGACTTCCGGCTGACGGATGTGGCTGGGAACGTGGTCAAGCGGTTGACGGCTTGAGTGTCGGCGGGCCCTGCAGCCAGCCGAGTGAAATCAGGAATTCGTCTGTGGCGCGCAGCGTTTTGTCGTAATGGGGATTGCCTTCGGCTTTGTAGTTGAAGAAGCCGTGGCCCTGGCCTTCGTAGACGTGCGCGTCGCAGCGCGAGCCAACCTTTTCCATGCGTGACTTGAATTCGTTGAGTGTTTTGACTGGGACCAGTTTGTCTTCACTGCCGAGGAAGACGATCGCCGGCGGTGCGCCGCGCTTAATGTTGTGGAGCGGCGAAAATTCCATGTAGCGGTCCTTCACGCGGGCATAGCCCCAGCCATCGGGGCCGTTATCGAACACGGGATTATACAGCACCAGGGCGTTTGGCTTGGGCGAGACCTTCAGATTGTCGGCCGGATCGTCGAGCCCGTCGCACATGGCGGCCCATGCGGCGAGATGGCCTCCGGCGGAGCCTCCGCTGGCGGCGATTCGATTCGGGTCGATCCCCAGTTCGCGCGCATGCTGACGTACCCAGCGTAGCGACGACTTGGTGTCCTGCACGCAGGTGATTGGCGGTTCGGCCGGGTTGTCGCCGACGGGACGGTACTCAACTTGAATCGCGACCATGCCGCGTTTGGCGAGGTATTCTGCGTGGTGGTTGAATTGAGTGGCTTTGAAGCCTTTCCATCCGCCGCCGTGATAGAAGACAATTGCGGGCCGCGCGGCAGGCGGGCCCAGCGGTGAGACGACATAGAGGCGCAGATCCTGCCCTCCGGCCTTCTTATACACCTGCGGCGTGCCTGTCGACTTTTCCTGAGCGTTGCACAAGGTGGGCGCGAGGGCCACGGCGGAGAGGAACGAGCGGCGAGTTGTCAATTGCATGGAATGTATTCTATCATCGCCCATTCAGCTGATCCTCAACTTGCGCGTGCTGTGTGATCTGTCCGTTTAGGATGCGCAAAACCAGGCTGCCCGTTACCACAGTGTTAAGCGGCCTTGGGTAGGTTACGGCGAGGTTATCGTGGGGTAATTTCACCAGAAAAGGAACACCCATGGTGTCCGTCTCGCGGGAGATGGACTCATCCTCCGCGGTCCAGCCAGGGGTGCCACGCCAGTTCTCCGTGCGCCAGCCGTGGTCGGAGGATACAATGAGGGCCGTTGTGCCATCGAGACCTGCGCGGGCGATGCTCTCGCGGATTTCTCCCAGAGCGAGGTCTGACAGCGCGACGGCGTCGAGGTAGGTGTTCGCTCTGCGATAAGAAAACTGTTTGGCGGCGCGATCGTATATGGCCGGGGGATGCGGCACAGGGAGATGAATGAAGACCAACCCCATGGAAGGATCTGCTGCCAAAGCGCGCGACATTTCCAGCAGATAATGGAACCGGGCAGCGGATTCCTGACGGTGATATTCGCGGGGAAAGACGCCAGGCAGGTGGCCGATCAAGGGGAACGCGTTCAGCTGGCAGCGTGCGCGATGTGTCATCGCTTCGGGAAGTGACGGTTCTTCCGTCGGCTCCTCAGCACCGGAGAGCAGCCATCCGGCGGTCCAGTAGCAAGCGGTTAAACTATGGTTGAGCAGCCGGCCGTAGGGATGATACCAGCCTGCAAGGGCGGAGTTATATCCGAGTTTGCGGGCGTTGTCGAAAACGTTCGGGATTGTGCTCCAATCCCGTGCAATGGGGTGCTTCCGTGTGGTCAGAAGCAGAGAACGCGGCTCGGCGGGCCGAGTTTGTCTTACATTTTCGCCAATGATGAGCGATGGGAGCGCCTCGCGAGTGGAGCGCGCCGGAGAACTGGCAGAGGAGGCATATACGCTTTCCTGCCGCAAGCGATCGAAGTTCGGAGCGGCCAATGATTGCGGGCGGCGATCGAACAAAATCTCCTGGCTGAGTTCGTCGAAAATGATCCACACCACTCGATTGGGCGAGGGTGGCTTGGGGAGCGCATGCGCCCGTGGCCCATCCTGGTAAAGACCGGGAGCGTCGCTCCCTAATGCCGCAACGCCGCCACGGAGTACAATCAGCAGCAGAACTGGCGACAGATGAAGAAACACGCCATACAGCAAATTCCCGACTGCGACCTTGCGGCGCCTCAGTAGGAGTCCAAACAACAGCAGCAATAAGCCGGTAAGCGGCCAAAACCAAGGCGATTGAACCAAGGTGATGAACTCTACCGGCAGCATGCGGAGCAGCGCGACGGCTGAGACGCCGAATGGAATCGCCGACCCTGCCACCGCCAGCAGCAGGCGGTGCTTGTACAGCGCAGGCCGCGACTGCAGCAGTTGCCACACGCCGAGCAGGCAAGCAAAAACGATCAATTGCCAGCACAGCACGGCAGGTACGGTGACACGGGCCGGGTCGTAGCGCGCATAATACGAGACTTGCCATTCGGCTAGTTCCACCCAGGTATTCAGAAAGCAGCAGGTGGAGACAGAGAAGAAGACAATCATGCGCCGCAGCAAGTCAGGAGCTCCTCTTTTTCAAAACATAGATTGACCTGGTCTTGTTGACGCTGGATTGGCTGAGTATTTCGAAGTGGCGGCGGGCTTCGGCTTCGAAGCCGGCGGTGGAGAGCGTGTGAAGGTGCTGGCGGCCTCGGGCGATGCTCTGAAACTGCGGGTCCGTGGGGTCAACCCATTCGATAATGACCAAACTTGTGGTCAGTTCAGCTGCCAAATTCAGAATCATGTCGAGCGGGGTGCGTTCCGTTACCAACAGGTGATGGAGCAGTCCAAGCATGAGCACGCAATCGAAACGGCCCCTGGCGCGGTCGAGGAAGGATTCGCCTTCCTGATTGTGCCATCCCAACGAAGGCGTCGGGCGAGCCAGGTCGACAACCAGAGGCAGTACAGTGAGGCCGGAGCTGCGCACCGTTTTCCAAAGATTTGCGATGCAGTTCTGATCGGAATCAATGGCCACCACCTTGGCGCCATGGCGAGCGGCGAGGCAACTGAAATGGCCGGTATTGCAGCCGATATCGAGCACGCTGCGCGCGCCGTGCCGGACGAATACGTCAGTAATCAGTTTTTGCTTGGCCGTGAATTCGGACTCAGCGTAGGGTAAGTCGTGTTCTACATAAGCTGCTTTTCCATGCTTCGACGCTAAAGCGGGCTGGATTTTGTTCAGCAGTTTCCGCAGATGGCGCAGAAGACCCTGTTGAATGAATTCGGCTTCGGCTGCGTCCGTGGAAGGGCGCGGCTGATAGGCCTGTGACGACGCTGGCGTGAAAGAAGGGATGGTCACCAGTTCCAGAAACGGCTGCGAAAGCAGGCGGAGTGGGGATGCGAGTTGGCGCATGCGGGCGGTTTCCAGCCCCTCGCGATGTACGGTAAAGATCTCATTCAACTGCAGTCCGAAGTACCGTGCGGCGAGCAACGGATAAAGAAATGTCCGCACAAATTGCGCGTAAGGGCGCCACACGCGCTCTTTTGCTGCCGGCGTTTGGAAGGAGAGCATGTCAATGAAGATCGGGCGCGCATCTTCGAACATGACATTGAACGGCGTTGCGTCTTTCATTTCGAACCCGTTGCGATGCGCATCTTCGGCCAAATGTAGGCTAAGAGCCGCGGCCGCATGAAGCATGGGCGGGGCCCATTCGTACGGGTAATTGGGAAATGTCAGACGCGAATGCTCAACAAGCAGGGCATCCGGCGGCAGATTGCGATCGATCTCCGCCACTTCGCCTGGAGATAGAATCCTGGAGTCACACAACTCTCCACGCTCTACACATTCGCGGTTAGTGGCAGAGTCAAGAAACGAAAGGAAACTATCGGAAGATTGCGAAAAAATACATCGAAAGATCTTATCGCCGGAAGCAAACACGTAGCCATCCGGATCTCGAAAAGACCGGTGCATGTCAGTCGCCTGAGGTTGAATCCAGGCGGATAGGCTTGCCGACGAGGCTCCCCAGCAGGCGGCGGAAACGAAACGCCAGGGTAAGCACTGCTGCGATCAGGATCTGTATGAAAAACAAGCCTGAACCAGGATCAGTATACATGTGAAAAGTCTCCCAAATAACTCAAACCCAGAGCGCCGGAATTAGTTGTTGGTCTTTACTGAGCCTTTACGAAAATCATAGCATGGCATTGTGTTTTGGGGAGTGCGGAAATATCTTGCGTGTTATTACTTTATCGTGTAAGAGTTGGCCACTTTGCCGTTCTGTTTTCCTGCCAGAATGTATTCGACCGTCGCCTTGTCGGGGGCAACGCTTACTTTCAGGAAGCCTGAGCCGCCCACCACGCCGCCGTGGGTGTAGCCATACTCTTCGGCGTTACGAGGCGCCGTGGTGCGGGTGTTGCCGGGCTGTGGAAGTTCCTGATAAACGATGCCATCAAGTTCTTCGCGCACAAACATGTGATCGTGCCCGTGGAAGACGGCGCTCACTTTGTTTTTCACCAGCAGTTGATGGACGGGCATCTCCCACGTGGGGCGATGGGCGCGGAAGCCGTCCGTACCATCTTCATCGCGGCCGCCCCATTCGTTGTACTTCGCGGCTTCGATGCCGCCGCGAATGGGCTGGCCCTTGGCTCCAGTGGGGTGGTGCAGAAAAACGAATTTGAATTTAGCCTGGCTACCGGCGAGCGTCTGTTTGAGCCAGTTGTATTGCGCGTCGCCCAGGGTCCAACTCCAGTTGTCGTCGCGGGCGCGGGCTTTGGTGGCCCAGTACGGGTCAAGCGCGACGAACATCGCGTCGCCCCAATGCCATGCATAGTAGTTCTCATAGGGGCCTTGCCGAGGATTGGGGAAGTAGCGGGTGCGCAGATCGTTCGACCACTTCGCCATATCGGTGCGGGATCCGCTTTCGCCATCGTGATTGCCCAGCACCAGGAACAGCGGCGCGGAGTGGCTTACCAGGCCGAAGTAGTAGCGCTGGGCGACGTACTGCGGGAACGCTTCGTGGAAGTCGTTGCGGCGCTTATCGGTCATGAAGGTGTCGCCCAGATCGATGAAGAAATCGGGCTTGGCGGCGGCGACGTTGCCCAGGCCTTGGGTGTATGTTGCAGGGTCGGTGTTTTCGTCGAGGTGCGAGTCGGCCTGGATGGCGAAGGTGAACGCAGCACCGGGTTTGCGCTGCGTGTGGAAGCGGTACTCGGGCGATGTCTGGCCGGCCTTGCCGAAGTGCAAACGGTAGGTGTAATCGGTGTCGGGCTGCAGGCCATCGAGAACAATGGATCGCGGGATTCCCTTCTTGAAAGTTACGGGCGCGGATTTCTTGCCGTTGAATTCGATGAAGCCTTCGGAGTCATCGTAGAAGAGAATTGTCGCCGTGACGGAGCGCGCCTCTGCGCGGCCCAGAATGATGTCGTAGTCGTGTGGCGGAACGTCCGTATGGAAGATGCCGCTATCAGGCCCCTTGCGGCGTTGCTGGGCGAAGAGGGCTGCGCCCAGGATCAGCACGACTGCGATGCGTTTCATTTGGTTGGCGCCTTCCGCGGCGTCACGGTATAACTGAAGGCGGTCTCGCCGTTTTTGTGCTCCGCGGTTTCGTCTTTGGGGAGCCAGCCGCGGATGTAGTCAACCTTCACCGCCGCGGGCGACACGTTCACGCGCAGAAAGCCGGCGTTGGGCAGGACGTCGCCGGAGCGATAGGCCTCGCGATTGAATGCCGAGTAGGTGGAGTCCGCTGGGTTGGGCGTTTCCTGATACACGACGCCGTCCTTTTCCTGGCGCGCGAACACGTGATCGTGCCCCTGGAAGAAGATGGTGACGCCGTGCTTCACCATCAGCTGATGGATAGGCAGTTCCCAGCCGGGGCGTTTCTTATCGAACTCCCAATCGCCATTGCGCGAGCGGCCGCCCCATTCGTTCAGATCGGCTACTTCCACCCCGCCGCGGCCGGTGCCGTTCACGTGGTGCGCGAAGACGAATTTGTATTTGGCTTTGCTTTGTTCCAGCGTGCGCTTGAACCATTGATATTGGGTGTCGCCCATAGTGATGCCCCAACCATCGCGGCTGCGTCCATCGCCTTTCTTCTTGCCTTCGCCTTTGACGACCTCGCCCTTGTCGTCGCGCTTGGGGCCTTTCTGGCCGAGGCCGGCATCCACCTGCACGGGCGAGTGCCAGTAAGGGTCGATGGTGATGAACGTCGCGTCGCCCCATGTCCAGGCGTAATAATCGCGCGGCAGGCCGAGGTATTCAACGGGCTCGGCGTCGCCGGTGTAGAATCTATCGGGCGCGGGCAGCGGATAGTAGAGCAGTCGCGCCCGGCCCACGGTGACCGGCACGCTGTCAGGCTTGCCGTTGAGCAGATAGCGGGCGGCCTCTTCATGGTTGCCGTTGACCAGAAAGAGAGGCACGGAGCGCGCGGCGATGCCGAGGAAACTGCGTTGATTGATGTAGACATCGGCTACTGTTTCGGGTGTGAAGTTGTCGCGGTTGTAGAGCTGTTCGATGCTGAAATCGTCGCCCAGCGTGAGATAAAAATCGGGGTGGGCTTTGATGACGTTTTGCATCGTAAGGCGGTAGAGATCGGGCTGATACATGCGGTCGCGTCGTTCCGGATGCGAGTCGCCTTGCACGCCGAAGGTAAAGGCGCTGCCGGGCTTGCGCTGCGTGTGGAAGGTGCATTCTTCGCCGGGCTGACGACGATTCAAGCGGTAATAGTAGAGCGTGTCAGGCTGCAGGTGTTCAATGGAAATTTCGAGCGGCTTGGAAGCGGAGATGGCAGTGGGCTTGGTTTTCGATGAGTAGATGCCGGGCCTGGTTCCGTATTCGACGAAGACTTCGCCATCGTCCGGCGAAAGCACGCTGAGCGTGATTGACGTGTCCGTAGGGCGGCCCAGGATTTGTGTCGGTTCGCTGAGGCTGCGCGTCCGCTGCGCAAGCGCCGCGATGGCGATGCACGCAAGTAGCACGGCGGCATCGGTAAACGACTTGGTTCCTGTCATCACAAGGCTAATAATAACCCGCGTTGGAGATTTGGGTTTCGGTCAGGCCTGGACAATATTGGCTACAATCAACATATATGTCGTCAATGGCCGTGCGCATACTGATGGTTGTCGTTGGGATTGCGATTGTGTTTCTCGCCGTGGCGGCCATCATGTTGAAGGTGCTGCCGGCGCCGCACAGTCAAACCGACTACCTGGTAATCGGCGCGGCGGCCACCATGGTTTCGATGGTCGTGCTGTTCCTTGTTCTGATCACCGGCTTTGTGAAGAACCCCAACGTGTTCTACAAAAAACGCGTTCGCAATGCTGGCGATCAGGACGGCTGACGCACTTCAACGCGCTTGTACATCGACTTGGTCTGTTCGAACGACGGCAGGCTTACACCTGGCAGCGTGGCGGCTGCGGTGCCTGCGGCGACACCCCAACGTAACGCGTCAGAGAACTCTTTTTTCTCATTCATCGCCCATGCGAAGGCCGCGGCCAGTGCGTCGCCGGCGCCGATGGGGCATACCGCATCCACGCGTGGAGGAACGGCTTCAAACAGTTGTTTCCCCAGCGCCCCGACAGCTCCTCGTGCGCCCAGTGACATGACAACCGATTGCGCTCCCATGCCCACAATACGTTCGGCAGCTTCGTAGAAATGCGTGCGCGTGATGAGCGCGCGGTTGAGCAGGCGCTCGGACTCCTGCTGATTGGGTGTTACCACGGTGGGGTTGGAATCCAATGCATGGAGCAGCGCGTCGCCATCTGCGTCCACCAGTGCCGGAACATTTTTAGCCTTCGCGGCTTCAATCAGGCGGCGGTAAAAGTCCTGCGGTACGCCCGGTTGCAGGCTGCCGCAAATCATCAGATAGGTGGCCTTGGCCATGCTGAGGCGGACGACTTTTTCCAGGCGGTCGAGCTCCGCTTGATCCATGGCGGGCCCGAGCTCATTGAGTTTGACGGTGAGGCCATGTTTGTCGGAGATAGTTAAATTGGTGCGGATTTCATTCTTGATTCGCACCAGTTCCACGGGAAAGCCGCGGCTGCGCAACATCTCTTCGAACTTCTTGCCGCTCTTGCCGCCGCAGGTTGCAATGGAAAGGGTGGCAGCGCCAAAGGAATGGAGCACGGACGACGCGTTGATGCCGCGCCCTCCGGCTGACTCGCTGCGCGCAAGAATGTAGGCACGATCTTCGAACACCAACCGGTCAGCGGACACGTTCCGGTCGATTGCAGGGTTGATTGTAACAGTAATGATCAAGCTTCAATGTTACTCTGAAATTTGTCCCTTCAGCCACAGTTTTTTGCTTACCTTGCGCTTGCCTCCGTCTGTTTTTTCTGGGGGACTACCTATCTTGCCATCCGCATGTCGCTGGAAAGTTTCCCGCCGCTGGCCTTGATTGCGGCGCGCTTTCTGATCTCAGGGACGTTGATGACCGTGGGTGCGATCTGGATGCGCATACCGATGCCGCGTGGCCGTGAGCTCTGGCTCACCGCTTTCAATGGCGTGCTGATTCTGGGTTTGGGGAACGGCTGCCTGACTTGGGCTGAGACGCTGGTGCCGAGCGGGCTGGCGGCGCTGTTTCTGACGACCTCTCCGTTTTGGCTGGTGGGCCTGGAGGCGGCGTTTGGCGGCGACAGATTGCACGCCCCCACGTTGTTTGGCCTTTTTATTGGGCTTTGCGGAGCTGCGCTGTTGTTTTCGCCCACTGGTCACGCGGTCGATGCCAACACCTGGAAGGGCTTCCTGATTTTGCAGTTGGGCTGCTTTTGCTGGAATGCCGGATCGCTGTTGCAGCGGCGGTATAAGACGCAAACCAATCCGATCATCAGCGGCGCGGTGCAGCAACTGGCTGCCGGCCTTGCGTTCCTGCTGCCAGCGTTGCTGGCGCCGGAACATCCGATTGTGTGGACCACGCGCGGCTTATCGGCGTTACTGTATCTGGTAATGTTCGGCTCCATCGTCGGCTACAGCTCGTACATCTATGCGTTGGAGAAACTGCCCGTGGCCGTGGTTTCCATCTACAACTACATCAACCCGGTGGTGGCGATGATTCTCGGCTGGATGATCTATCGCGAACCGTTGGGAGCGCGGGAATGGTTGGCGATGGCTGTGATTTTCGCCGGCGTCGCGATCGTCAAGAAATTCGGGCAAGCCGCCAAGAAGGCCTGATTATTCTCGTTCGGAAAACTTCGCGCCGATCGCGCCGCCGATGGTGGGCAGCAGCGTGAACAGAATGAACATGAACAAAATCGATACGAGCAGGAAGACGCCGAGCCCTTCCGGAGTCTGCAGGATCTTGATTAGCTGTTCCATGTCGGCCGAGTGCGCTGCGCCGTAGTTGGCGTTGGTCAGTTCCTCGCGGAAGAACTGAGAGAGTCCCTTGTCAAACGATACGGCAATGCACTTGAGGGTGGTGGTGACCAGAAAAATCAGGAAGCTGAACACGCCCGTGACCCAGCCCATGCGGAGTCCGTTACGCACGCTGAGCGGCTGGGCCGCGCGTTTCGCATAGAGGTACGCCGCGGCGCCTCCGCCTGTGACGAGGCCGGTGAACAGGAAGATGGGTCCGAACAACACCGGGGCAAGCAGTTCGATGAGCACGGAGCTAAGCAGCGCCATCAGGAAAGCGATGCGCACAGCCAGCGGGTTGTGGAAGCCGATGGCGCCAAGAACGATGGGCGCTACAACCGGCGGTGCTTCCGCAACCGGTTCAGGAACAGCCTCGCGTGCGATGTCCTCCTCGTACTGAGGTTGTCCGCACTTATGGCAAAACCGGGCGTCCTCAGGAAGCTTCGCGCCGCAACTGCAAAATTCATGCACTGTACCAGTGTGACGCAGGGTGGTGGGGGACGCAAGTGCGGGAAATTGCATGGTGCGGGAAAACTCCGGATCGTGATCGGGCTGAACCAGATCTCACGGTCACCTTTTCCGGATCGCACAAACTAACAGCCACGAAGGCGGAGAACGTCCTTCACGTCTGACGTGTGGCTGAGCATCTGAACGTCGGGACTTCGCTGTCCTTGTATTGGTAGAGTACGTGAGAGCTCGCGGTGCGTTCGCCCTGGGATCCATTCAGTTCCAGTAACTCAGGAACCAGGATGCGCAACTTCTGGGCTGGAATATTGGGAGAATCTACTTCCGGGACGAGCCCGGGTACATCTTCGCTTTCGGCGACCCAGACGCCAGCTTCTCTGTCCCACAGTGCCCGAATCTCGAAAACGCCTTGCGAAGTGTTTTCTACTGCTCGTATTTTATTATGGGGCTGCAAACCCGAACTTGCTTGCTCAGGGATGGTTCGCTGTGGGTCTTTTCAATTATGTCGCCGCAGGCCGCGGTATCAGTCTTCATGCGAGACAGGATTGGTAGCACTTGCAGGAACGATACCAAATCCCCAATCGCGGTTATGACATCGCTTACACTCCTGGGTTTCGCAACGCGACGCGGGTTCGTCAAAATGGAATAGAACTCGCAAAGGATCTGCAATGTCACGTGCAGGGTGGAAAGCCGATTTCTACCCGCCTCAAGCAACCTGCGCCAAGCCAGATGCTGTGGGGCGTCAGCGTCGAACGCATATACCAACACGTTCGCGTCGACAATGCCGGGTTTAGCCAACATCGTCGTATAGGTCGCACCGGCGCAACGTCCCTACGGCACCCAGTTGCCAGACCGGTAATTCCGGAACAGGGGTCTGGGTGGGCTGTTGCTCTTCAATTAGCCGGAGTACCTCGTCCTTGACCAGTAGTTCAGGGTCAGTTCCTGCTTGGGCAGCGATCTGCGCCATCTGGATCTCCTGCTCGGGCGTGAAATGCACTTCCATGTTTCCCAACCTACCGGAATAAATGAAATCAGGCAATCTTCCCGCGATGACCACTAAATCAAATCGCCCGCATCCTGTTATTCCGCGGATTATGCTCCACCTCGGCCAGCCCCAACTTCTCCAACACCATCGGCACATACATGCCGAACCGCCCGCGATAGCCCTTCTTCAACCCATACCAACCGCCCACCGGATTGTCGGCCGCGCGTCCCCACGCCTCCACCGTCCCCTCCGCCGCGGGCTTCTGTTCATCCGCGCTGCCCAGTAGCATCCATTCTCCATGTGCCTTCAACATCGCATGCAGGTCTTCAATGCAACGCAGGTGATACTTCAGCTGCGTCGAACCAACCTGCACGATGAGCGCCGGCGGATTCGCCGCCTCGTCCTTATATGCCGTAAATTCCGATGAGCCCGGAGGTGTCTTCAGTTGCCACGGACTTTCTTTCGTGCCTTCTTTGTTTGCCATAGGTAGAGCTATTCTCGCCATGTGGTCACAGCCATGTCAACGAACCAAAATGTGCGTGAAGCCATCTATTGCAGCGCCGGCAGTTTGACGCCCCATTTCAGTAGGCTCTTGAACGTTGGCATCAGGCCCTTGCCGAGTTTGGTGACGCCGTATCGCGCTACTTTGTTTTCGGATGCGTCCTTGGCCACCAAGCCTGCGCCTGCCAATTCGCGCAAGTTGCGCGTCAGCTCTTTCTGGCTGATCGTCGTCACGGTCCCCAGCAATTCGTTGTATCGCTGCGGCCCATTCAACAACAGTGATCGCAGCACCAACAGCTTCCACTTGCCGCCGATGATCAGGATCGCTTCCTCGACCGGACAGGGCTGAACAGGAGTAGTCATCTATTAATTCTAGAAAAAGGGGCAGACGAATCGCCTGCCCCTGTCACGAACTAAGCAGCCATACCGTGCGGATTGATCACAAACTTCTTCGCCGCGCCCTTATCGAAATCGCTGTAACCCTTCGGCGCGTCATCCAGCGAAATCAACGTTGCATTCACTGCTTTCGCAATCTTGATCTTGCCGTACAAAATCGCCTGCATCAGATTGCGATGATACTTCATTACCGGGCACTGGCCAGTAGTGAAGCCATGCGACTTCGCCCAGCCCAAGCCAATGCGGATGCTCAGATTGCCAACCTTTGCGTTGTCATCCACGCCACCCGGATCGCCTGTCACATACAAGCCCGGAATGCCGATGTTGCCGCCTGCGCGGGTCACCGTCATCAGCGCATTCAGCACGGTCGCCGGCCGCTCCACGCCCGCATCCGATCCATGGCCGCGCGCTTCAAAGCCCACGCAATCCACTGCGCAATCCACTTCCGGCGTGCCCACGATCGCCGCGATCTGCTCCTCCAGCGTGGCTCCCTTCTTCAGATCGATCACTTCGCAACCGAAGCTCTTGGCCTGCTTCAACCGCTCTGGAATCATATCGCCCACGATGACCACAGCCGCGCCCAACAGATGCGCGCTCGCCGCACAGGCCAAGCCCACCGGTCCCGCCCCCGCAACATACACAATGGAACCCGGTCCGCAGCCCGCCGTCACAGCCCCGTGATACCCAGTCGGGAAAATGTCAGAGAGCATTGTCAGATCTTTGATTTTCTCGAGCGCCTGATCGCGATCGGGAAACTTTAGCAGATTGAAATCCGCATAGGGCACCATCACGTACTCGGCTTGTCCGCCGATCCATCCGCCCATATCGACGTAGCCGTAAGCCGCGCCCGGCCGCGCCGGATTCACGCTCAGGCAGATGCCCGTCTTACCTTCCTTGCAATTGCGGCAGCGTCCGCAGGCAATGTTGAAGGGCACCGAACAGATATCGCCCACTTTCAAGAACTCCACATCGCGTCCGCACTCAATCACCTCGCCCGTGATCTCATGACCTAGTGTCAACCCCAATGGCGCCGTAGTGCGGCCGCGAACCATGTGCTGGTCGCTCCCGCAAATATTCGTCGTCACCACTTTCAGAATCACACCGTGATTGCACTTGCGCTTACCCAGCGCAAGTTTCGGAAAGTCAATGGACTGTACTTCTACCTTACCCGGCCCCATATAGGCCACACCACGATTTGTTGCCATCGCTCGGTCCTCCTTTCGATTAAGACCAGGCTGCATTCAATCAAATTTCGAACTTGAAATCAAGTGGCTGCGACCGGTTACGCTTTCACCGTCTGATGCTTCCTGACCCAATCCGGGTCGAAATCAACCCCGAAGCCAGGACCGGCCGGCGCCGTGATCTTCCCCGCCACCACCTTCAACGGCGAGGTTTTGCATTCGAATCGCACATTGGTCTTGAACGTCTTAAATTCATGGTGCACGCCGGCATTCGGAACAGCGGAGACAAATTGCAGGTTGTAAAGAAATCCCAACCCTCCGCCAGACATGTGCGGCACCACACTTTTTCCGAAGGCCGCGGCCATGCGCGCCACTTTCATGGAGCGTATGAGGCCGCCAAAGTAATAATTATCGGGCTGAACAATGTCGATGCCATCATTGGCGATAAGCCAGCGGAACCCATAAAAACTGTAGTCCTGCTCGCCATTGGCAATGGGGATGGTAAGCGCGTCGGCCACTTGCTTGATCTCATCGATGTGGTCGAACATTACCGGTTCTTCGAAGTACACATACTTGTACTTCTCCAGCAGCCTGCCCACGCGAATGGCTTCCGGCACCGAATAAAAGCTGTTGGAATCAGCGTACAACGCCATTTTGTCGCCAAAGGTTTTGCGCACCAGCGGGATCATTTGTTCGGTGCGTCCAGCCGGGCCCACCGCATACATATCCTTCGTCATGAACATCAGGCCGCCAATCTTGATTTTCAGCGCGTGAATGTCATACTCGGCGACCGCTCCCTGGATCAGTTTCAACGATTCCTCAACTGGCTTCTCACGCCACTCCGTAGCCATGTACACACCAATTTCACGGTTGTGTATCCCGCCGATCAGTTCCGCCACCGGTTTGGCGGCCATGCGGCCAAGCATGTCCAGAATGGCAAACTCGATAGTGGCCAATGGCAGCCCGAGCGAGATGCCGTTGAAGCGGAAATTGAAGCCGTAGAGATAGACCTTTTCGAGGATCAGGTCGAGTTCGCGTGCGTCTTTGCCCAGGAAGAACGGTTGGAGGTTCTTCAAAAAAATGGGGTACAGCGTGTTCATCGTGCTGTGTGCGACGGAGATGCCTTCGGCTCCGTCGCGGGAACGAACACGGCAAAGATAGCTGCCGTCCATATGCAGTAACTCGAGCGATTCAATAATGACGGGCGTGCTGAAGAACTGTTTCTTCAATACGGGTTGTTGCAAGATCTCGTCTAACTTGCGATAACGCGCACTGAGCGAAGCGTTCGGTGCACTCTGCAGCGGCTGAGCCGCCACTGCCCCACCAATGGCTGATGAAAGAAACCTGCGGCGACCGGATTTCATGCCCTGAAACTCCTGTTGGACGGATCCGCCCTCAGATTACCATGAAATCCCTATGCGGCCTTGTGCCGCTACAGATGGCAGCCCAGACAGTGGAACCTCTCGCCGTGGCACGGCACGCAACTCGGCTTATCGAGCACGGTGGATTTGCGATTGTGCCGGTCAATCCAATCGTCTGTGTGCGACACAGGCTTTAGATTCGATTTCGGGGAATGGCAGGTTTCGCAGCTAAACGGATTGTCGATTTTGTTGTGGCACACCAGGCAATCGGTCATCGGCGGAAACGCGGTCTTCGTTACAGCTTCCGATTGATCAAGTCCTTTGTGGCAGAACGTGCAGCCGGCTTTGTCCGCCAGTTGCATATGGAATTGGTGATCGAACTTGATCACCAACGTCTCGCGCGGTGCTTTAATATTGACCTTGTCGTGACAGCCCTTGCACGCCTCCGCGCGCGGAAGATTGTTATCTTCCACGCGCGTGCTGGTCGCGGCAGTGGTATGGCAAGTGACGCAATCCTTCACCAAACTGATGTGAAGTTTATGCGAAAACGGCGCGCCCTGCGCCACCCCCATGGCCGCGAAAAAAACTACTATTTGTGCGAAATGCGCCAAATCTTATTCCCGCCATCTTCGCTGACCAGCAGACTGCCGTCAGCCAGTTGCAGCAAGCCCACCGGCCGGCCCCAAACTTCGCGCTTGTCCGAGCCCAGCATCCAGCCAGTGAGGAACTCTTCCTTCGGCCCAGCCGGTTTGCCATTCTTGAACGGCACGAACTCCACCGAATAACCCACGCGCTGCGCCTTGTTCGACGAGCCGTGGAACGCAAAAAACGCGCCATTTTTATACTTCGCAGGGAACGACTTGCCCGTGTAGAAAATGAAGTCCATGGTCGCCACGTGCGAGCCCAACGCATAATCCGGCACAATCGACTTCTTCACCAGTTCCGGCTTCAAGCCCTTGTTGGTAGGGTCTTCGTTCGGTCCGAAGTACGCATAGGGCCAGCCGTAGAAGCCGTCTTTTTCGATGTGCGTGAAGTAGTCCGGCACCAGTTCGTCGCCCAGTCCATCGCGCTCCTGGACCGCAGCCCACATCGCGTTCGACCCCGGATAAAACTTCAAGCCCAGCACGTTGCGCAGGCCCGAGGCATAGATCTCTTCGCCGCTGCCGTCCGCGTTGTAGCGCATGATGGTGGCTCGCTTCGGATCCGCATCAGGATCTGCGTTTGAGCCCGACCCGATGGTGACATACAGCTTCTCGCCCTTCGGATCGAACGTCATTGAATGCGTGTAGTGGCCCTTGGTGTATTCCTTGTAGCTCGCCAGATCCTGGCCGCCGGAAACGCTCATTGCTTTCGAGTCGTACTTATAACGATGCAGCCCATTCGCATCCGAGACGTAAAGGAATTCCTTCAAAAACGCCATGCCGTAGGGTCTATCCAGGCCTTCGATCATGGCCTTCTTCTCGCCGCCCTTCAGCGCGTAGACCACGCCCTTGGGCGTCGTATCGCTGACGAGCACTTCGCCGCCCGGCCCTTGCAGCATGATGCGCGGCCGCGCGAAGCCAGTGGCATATTCATCTACAGTGAAGCCCGCAGGGACTTTCAGCTGTGCGCCGTCAGGACGACTGATTACCTTCGCGCCATTCTTGGCCGAAGGCGTCGCATAAGGAGGAGGCAGTTTCACGGCGGAGGGCGGTTGGAACGCAACCGCGGCCACGCCGGCAAGTAAGGGAGCAGCAAACCAGGCTTTTTTCATAACACACCAGTCTATCCGAAATGAGGGTTGTCAGGTTACCGTGTGGCGGGCTCCTGCCTATAAGCCACCTGCAACAGCAATGGAGTAGCAATCGTAGTGATCACGGCCATCCCAACCACCGCCCCAAACACCGGCTGCGACATCACACCAAGCGACAAGCCCAACTGCGCCGCAACCATTCCCACTTCGCTGCGCGGCACCATTCCACAGCCAATGCGGAAAGCCTCCACACGCCCCAGGTGCAATGCGCTCAACCCACACCCTGCCATTTTGGAAACGATCGCCGCCACTGCAATCGCACCCAGCAACGCCAGCACCGCAGGGTTCCTGAACACACTCAAATCCACATGTAGCCCCATCCCCGCAAGAAAGAAAGGCACCAGCAACTCGCTCGCCCCGCGAGAAAGATCCTTCACCCGCTCTCCAGTGCTTTCCGAAAGCGCCATCCCGGCGAGAAACGCGCCGATAATCGCCGCAACGCCCGCATAGATCGCCGCCACCGAAAGCGCAAACAACAGCATCAGTGCAAAAGAAAACTCCGCCTCGTCAGTGCGCATCGTCCGTTGCAAATACGGCATCAGCCTGCCCATTGCATGTCCGCCCCACTTGGCAATCGCCACCACGAAACCGGCTGCCAGCAGTGTTGTCACCGCTATCTCCACGACGTTCACCGATCCGCGCGCGATGCTGCTCACCACAGCCAGCAGCAACAACCCCAACACGTCATCAATCACCACCGCCGCCAGAATAATCCGGCTTGCCGTTAAGTTCAGCCAGCCTTTACCTGACAGCACTGAAGCCGTAATTCCGATGCTGCTCGAAGCCATCGCCGCGCCCACGAAAACCGCTTCCATGCGCGGATATCCAAACCCCGCAGTCACCGCAAATCCACAAGCCATCGCGGTAACCACGCCAGCAACGGCCACCGCGCTTGCGGTCGCGCCGATCTGGAACAGTTCCTGCGCCTTCACCTCCAGCCCCGCGCGAAACAACAGGAACAGCATTCCAAGATCGGCCAGCGCACTCAGCAATAAGGAAGGCTCAATCCAGTTCAGTACGCTAGGCCCAAGAATTACTCCCGCCAGGATTTCACCCACAATGCCCGGCAGCCCCAGACGTTCCAGAATCTCAGCCAGCAGTTTCGCCGTGCCAAAGACAAGCAGCATCGCCAGCGGAATCGCCGCTGCATCGGAGGCCGGTGGTAAAGTAGCGAAAAACATTGGTCGAATATACCAGGCCGCACTGGGGACTGCCCACGCTGTCCCTTGCGGACAGTGCGGGCTGTCTCCTCACGACGCGTTTTCAGCGAATCGCGCTTCCGTAAAGGAGTGGCTATCGCTCCCGCAACTTACATCATCGTAACAGGGTCGCCCTTCATCAACGGCTTCCCAAACACACGCTCCGTATCGCCCTGCAGCTTCATCCAAGCCTTCAACTCCGCGCGCATCGTCGCCACACGCTTGGCCTGTTTTGGTTCCGCCGCCAGATTATGCAACTCATGCGGATCGGCCTTCAAATCATAAAGCTCTTCCGAAGGCCGCTCCACAAACCGCTTAACAACAGCCGCCGCATGCGCATCGGTCTTCTCCGCCTCCAACCACGTATTCCAATACTTCACGCCATTCCCCACCGCGTGGCGCGTATCGTGCGTGTGGTGCTGAAACTCCGGATGCAAATTCCAGATGTACTTCCACTCCCGCGTTCGCATGCTGCGGATCGGATACACATTGAAGTCGCGATCTCCACTATGCGTGTTGAACACATGCTCCCGATGCTTCTTCGCCGTGCCGCGCACCAGCCCCGCGAACGACTTTCCATCCAGGCCATCTGGAACTCTGCCACCCGCCAACTCAATAAAAGTTGGCAGCAGATCCGGCAAACAGACCATCGCGTCGCTGACGGAGCCCGCCTTCAGCTTGCCTTCCCACGCCATCAAAAAAGGCAGCCGGATGCCCGCGTCATAAAGATCCCACTTCGCAAACGGCCACTGCGCACCATGGTCAGTCGTGTAGACAAACAAAGAATTCTTCGACAAATACTTCTGCGTCAGCGCGCGGAACTCACCCATCAACTTGTCCGTCCGCGTGACGGAGCTGTAGTATTGGGTGCACTGCCTCCGCGTCTCCGGCGTGTCTACCAGTTCCGGCGGCAACTGCACGGTAGCCGCATCGTAGCCTTCGTTTTCCACCCACGGCACATGCGGATAATGAGATCCAAAGAACAGCGCCAGGGGCTTCGATGACTTCCGCTCCGCCAGATACTTCTCTACTGTATCGGTTTTAACTGTGCCAACATTGGGGCCAACCACCACGTCAGCCTTGTAATACTTGGCGAAATCGTTATGGGCAATCTTTCCGAAGATAGCGACCTCATAACCCAGCGCTTGTAACTTTGTAAGTAACCCCGTAGTGTCGGCTCGCGGCGCCTGATGATTCGGCTCCGCCCCATTACGCGCCGGCCACAATCCAGTCAACATCGCCGATCGGCTCGGCCCGCATGACGGCGACACGTTGAACGCGTGCGTGAACTTCATCCCCTCCGCCGCCAGCTTCGCCAGATTCGGCGTGCGCACAGCGGTCGAGCCATAAGGCTCGCTGAACAACATCCCATGATCGTCCGACATATAGACGATAAAGTTCGGCAACTGCGCCCCGCTGCCCGTCTGTGCGGCGGCCAGCCCCGCGCCTTGAATCCCCGCCAGCTTGATGAATTCCCGCCGTCTTAAATTTGCCATGCCTTAGTAGTATATCCATGCGCCAGAAGGAATGTCGCCGTCAAAAACGGAAGCGGCGTTGTGTCTCAGCAGACACGAAGTGTAAAAGTCGCCACACGGCTGATCTCAAACAACATGCTCAGAATCAATAACATAGCCTTTGGTGCACCCCGTGCATTCTACATAGGCATGAACCGCACAATACACACAACCAAAACAATCGCCAGGCTGGTGACGACGCTGGTGATCGCAGTTTTCGAAGCCAAAGCCGAGGACGAACGCAAGCTCGCCAAGCGCATCGTCGTCAGCATTCCCGACAAAAAGCTCGTCCTTTTCGAAGGCGATCAGGCCGTCAAAGTCTACGACGTTGCCGTCGGGAAACCCTCCACCCCCACTCCGCAAGGTGAGTTTCAAATCGTGCAGCGGATCCCGCATCCCACCTGGTTTGGTCCCAACATCGTTGTCGCTCCGGGCAAGAACAACCCGCTCGGCACGCGCTGGCTTGGACTAAGCGTCGCAGGCTACGGCATCCACGGCACTAACGTTCCGTCGTCGATTGGCAAAGCGGCATCGCATGGCTGTATCCGCATGCGAAATGAGGACGTGGAGGAGTTGTTCGAGTTGGTTGGTGTTGGCGTGAAGGTTGAATTGTCCACTTACATAGGAGAAGAAATCAATGTTAGTTCTGAGAAACTTGTTACTGATAATCGGCGCAACCCTGTTACTGGCAGCGGCCGCACTGTTAATCCATGACCTTTACAGAGTATTCCAGGCCCGTCGCGGCCCGGAGGAGCGCCCCGCCCCTCAAGTGCGGTGGCGCGATTCGGGTCGCCTGGGTCTGCTCGCTATCCTGCCGGTGTTATTCGGACTGATGATTGCGGTAATCCCCAGCGGCTTCGCCGGTGTCAGAGTAAGTCAACTTACCGGACCGCGCCAGGGAACGTTGTATCCGGGTGTGCACTTCGTGTGGCCGCTGATTGAAGAGGTGGCGCTCTATAACACGCGCGATCAGGTTTACGCGACGATGATTGTAACCGACCCCAAAGCCAAGCAGGAAGGCCTTCGCGCCCAGACCAAGGAAGGCCTCACTGTCGGTCTCGCGGTGGCAGTGCGTTACCGCCTCGATCCTTCGAAGTTATACACGATCCACACCACGCTGCCAGCTGACCTGCAGGAAGAAGTGGTAGCGCCGGTTGTTTCCAGCGCCTTTCGCGAGATGACGACCAACTACCCAACCAAGGAGTTGTTCGCCAACAAACGCGAAGAGGTGCGCCACGCAGCCGAAGGCATCATCGCACGGCATCTTGCGAAGGACGGCCTGGTTGCTCATGAGGTCATTTTGCGCGATCTGCAACTACCCGCCGAATACGCCAAGGGCCTGGAGATGCTGCTGTTGAAGGAGCAGGAAAACGAGCGCCTCACCGTGGAACTCGAAGCCAAGCAGAAGCAAGTGAAGGTCGCGCTGATGGAGGCCGAATCGCAGAAGGAAATCTCCATCAAGAACGCCGAAGGAATGGCCCAGGCCAAGGTGCTCGATAGCAAAGCCGAACTGGAGCGCCTCAACCGCATGGCCGAAGCAGAAGAGACCAAGATCCGCCGCGTGGCCATGGCCAACTCCGAAAAGATGAAGCTCGAAGCGGAGGTGCTGAAACAGAACCCGGCGCTGATCCAGAAGATCATCGCCGAACGCATCTCTGACAAGCTGCAGATCATGATGGTGCCGAGCGATGGCAAGAACTTCTTTATGAACGATGTGCTCCGCAGCGCCATGACTTCAACGGCGGAAAGATAACCGGCAACCTCTCCGGGGACTGCCCTCGCTGTCCCAAGCGAAGCGCGCGGACTGCGCGGGCTGTCCGCCACGAGACTTCACGTCGGCGCGGTCCCTGATAACCCTGGACAACTTGCTAATATGCGCTTAGTGCCCTTGCTGTTCTTGCTTCTCGCCATTCTTGCCAGTCAGGTCAGTTACTCCGAAACCCTGGATGAGGCCGTGCGCGCGCTCGCCCGCAAGATCGCGCCGCGGCTCGCTCCAGGCGTTCCAATTCGCGTTGCTTACCGCAACTTCACCTCCATCAGCGCCGCCGACGCTCAGCAGGCCCGCGTAACCATGGAACGCGCCCTACGCCGCAAGATCACCAAACACACTCCAGTCTGCGATGTTACCGTGTCGTTATCGGAAAACCTCCGCGAAACACTCGTCGTTGCGGAGATGGTCTGCGGCAACGATCGCGACGCGGCCATGGTCCCCTTCCGGCGGGAGACGCCGCCCAACCAGGTTCGTCGCACCATCGAGCGCCGCCTGCTTTGGGAGCAGGAAGAACAGATCCTTGACGTAGCCCAAATGGACGGCAAGCTCCTCGTCCTCGATACAACAAAACTGACCATCTATGTTTCGGACTCCGGCAAGTGGAAGCCGCAGGCAACCTTCCCCATTGAAGGTCCGCAACCCCGCGATCCACGCGGTCGCCTGGAAGCAACGGCAGCGTCCATTACCGTCTATCTCCCCAATCAGACCTGCACCGCAAGCAGCGCGCTCACATGCGAAGCCACCGCCGCGACGTTCGCCTGGGACGGCGAACAGGCCCGTTTCACCGCCGGACGCAATACCCTCGAAGCCAATGGCTGGCCGCCGTTCTATTCACTCGCCCATCCCGATCGCTACTTCGTTCTCGCCGAAGCCGATGGCGCCGTCCGCATCTATGACGCTGAACGAAGGCCCATAGGCCGCGCCGAAGGATGGGGCAGCGATCTCGCCACTGCTTGCGGCAACAAAATTCTCGCAACGCCATCCGCCGGCAAAGACGGAGCGGATAACATCACCCTCTATGGTCTGGCCTCTGGCAAACCAGTCATCGAATCAGAACCCAGCGAATTTCCAGGACCCATCACAGCACTGTGGGCAACCAGCGGCGGCGCGACTGCCATTGCACGAAACATCTCAACAGGACGTTATGCGGCTTATCACCTTACTATCGATTGCGGCCGCTAGCTTGAGCTTGCTCTTCGCGGCCTCACGCCCGCGCTACGGCGGCATCCTGCGCGTGCAGTTGCGCGCCGTCGTGCACTCGCTCGATCCCTCCGAACGTCTCTCCGATCCGCTCGAAGCCGCAGCCAAAGAGCAGATCGTTTCGCAGGTCTTTGAAACCCTGGTCCGCCTCAATGACAAAGGCGAACCGCAGCCACACCTCGCCATCAGCTGGAAGCTCGACGCGGCCAAAAAGAGCTGGGCCTTCACTCCCCGCCCAAAAGTCACCTGGCAGAACGGCGTGCCTTGGCAACCTAACGGCGGCGTAATTCTCGTCCCGGCAGACCGCCCAATCGAAGACATTCTGCGCGACCTCGCCCGCCCCAAAAACGCCATCGTCGCGCGCTCGAACGAAGGTAACCTGCTCGGCACAGGCCCGTTTCGCATTCACCAGTTCGAGCCCGGGAAATCGGTCGTGCTCACCGCATACGACGGCCATTGGGCCGGCCGATCGTTTCTCGATACCGTCGAGATTCAGCTTGGGCGCAGCTTCCGCGAACAGTCGCTCGATTTCGATCTTGGCAAAGTGGATGTGTCTGAAATCCCGCTCGCCGATCTGCGCCGCGCGCAGCAGCGCAACGGCAAAGTCGCCGTCTCCGCGCCACTTGAAAACCTTGCCCTGATCTTCGATCGCGACAGGCCCGTGCCCGACCCTATTCGCGAAGCCATCGCCCTCACCCTTGACCGCGCAGCCATACGCAACGTGCTGCTGCAGAAGACCGGCGAAGCCAACGCCAGCCTGTTGCCGCGGTGGTTGAGCGGCTACTCCTTCGTCTTCCGTACCGAGCGCGATCTGGCCCGCGCCAAACAACTCGCCGCCGGTGCACAACCGGTTTCGTTCGCCTACGACAAGCAGGACGCGCTCAGCCGCGCCATCGCCGAACGTGTGTCCTTGAACGCCAGCGAAGGCGGCATCACGCTCAAGCCCGCCACCGGCCCCGCTCAGTTGAAGCTCACCGCGTTGCGCGTCACCATGCCCGATGCCTATCTCGCGCTCGACGAAATCGCAACTTCGCTTGGAGTGCCACCGCAGCGCGGCTTCGGCGCTTACGAACGCGAGCGCGCCATGCTTGACGCGCACCGCGTGATTCCCGTGGTGCAACTCTCCGCGCTGCATCGCCTGGGCATGCGCGTGCAAGGCTGGCTGAACGCACCCTGGGTGGCCATCGACCGCTGGCAACTCGCCAACGTGTGGCTCGGAGACGAACGCCCATGACGTTCCGCACCAAACTGCTGCTCATCTCCGCGTTCACGATTTCAGGTGCCGTTGCGCTGGCCACTGGAGCCGTTTCCATCTGGACCCGCTGGACCTTCGAACGCCTCGACAATGAGCGCCGCCAGGCTGTACTGCAACAGTTCCAGCGCGACCTCGCCGCACGCGGAGCCGACGTGGTTCACCGTGTGGAACGCGCTTCGCAATCTGACGCCGCCATGCGCACGGCCATTGAACATGACCTCTCGCTCTCATTCAACGAAGCGCAGGCGCTGGCCGAAACGCAGGGCCTCGATTTCCTCGATCTGTTGCGGCCTGACCACGCCATTGTCTCCTCCGCCCACTGGCCCGCGCGCTTCGGCTATCAGAATGACTGGCTCATCGCGCCTGAAGATTGGAGCGCCACCGAATCGTTTCTCACTCGCATTCCAACGCCCGAAGGCAAGGCCGTCGCAATCGCTGCCGTGCGCAGTATCGCCGTCGGCGACCGCAAGCTGTACGTGCTCGGCGCACGCCGTTTGGATCCGGCATTCTTGGCTTCGCTCGGCACCGTCCCCGGCATGCGCGCTATGCTCTGGTTCTCGCCCACCGAAGTGTTCGATTCGCGCGGTCCCGTCGATGGTGGCATGCAGCTTGCAGCGCTTGCCGCCAAGTCTCCCTCCAACGGCATTATTCAATGGGGCGCCGCGCGCGACACCTCGGAAGTTGTCGAAGCGCTCCCGCTCGTGCGCCGCGATCAGTTGCTCGGCGTGCTCTTCGCGGCAACCTCCCTGCGCGCGCAGGTCCGCTTGCAACGCTCGATACTCTACACCGGACTCATCGTCGGCTTCACCGGAATTCTGCTCGGCGTGTTGATTGGATGGTGGACCACCGAACGCGTCACGCGCCCCGTAGAACAGATCGCCGCCGGTGCCGCTGCCGTGGCCAATGGCGATTGGAGCGTGCGTCTGCCCGTTGCAACCGATGACGACATCGGCCAGATGGCGCGCTCGTTCAACCGCATGACCGAGCAACTCGTCGAACAGCGCGACCGCGCCCTGCAGGCAGAACGCGTCGCCGCATGGCGCGAACTCGCTCGCCGCCTTGCGCACGAACTGAAGAATCCGCTCTTTCCATTGCAGATTACCGTTGAGAACATGCGCAAGGCGCGCGAGCAGAACTCGCCGGAATTCGACGAGATCTTCGCTGAGAGTACATCCACGCTGCTCGCTGAGCTGGCCAACTTGCGCAAGATCGTCGGACGCTTCAGCGACTTCGCCAAGATGCCCGCGCCCGAACTGGAGCCGCTGGTCGTCAACGATGTGGTGCGCGACATCCGCAAGCTGTTCGAAGCCCAATTCCAGGCCTCGCGAGTCACCGCGGAATTCGATCTCGCCCAGCCCGATTTCACAGTGCCGGCCGATCGCGGCCTCATCTCGCGCGTCCTTCAGAACCTGGTGTTGAACGCGCTTGACGCAATGCCAGGCGGCGGCACGCTGCGCATTCAAACCGCGAAGTTCGATGACTTCGGACGCATCGTGCTTGCTGATTCCGGCCAGGGCCTGACGGAAGAGGAAGTCGGCCGTCTGTTCACGCCGTACTATACAACCAAGCGTCTGGGCACGGGCCTCGGACTCGCGATTGTCCAGAGCGTAGTGAGCGATCACCACGGCAAGATCGCTGTCTCCAGCGAGCCAGGGCAGGGAACCACCTTCACCATCGATCTGCCACTATTGAGGGAAGCATGAGCCAGTTACTGATTGTCGACGACGACCCGAATACGCTGGCCTCACTGTCACGCGCCTTCCGCCTTGCTGGCCACGAAGCCACCGTGGCCGACAACGCCAAGCGTGCGCTGGAATTGGCGCAGTCGCAACCGTTCGACTTGATCCTCAGTGACGTGGTGATGCCTGAAAAGGATGGCATCACTCTGCTTGGCGAAATGCGTGCCTTGGGTGTCACAACCCCGGTGGTGATGATCTCCGGCCAGGCCACTGTCGACATGGCCGTGCGCGCAACGAAGCTTGGCGCAATGGACTTTCTGGAAAAGCCACTTTCTACTGAAAAGCTGTTGCTCACGCTGGAAAACGTCACGCGCCTCACCCGGCTGGAAAGTGAGAACCGCGAACTGCGCAAGCGCGTCGGCAAGCATGAGATCGTCTGGTCGAGTGATGCCATGCGCCGCGTCATGTCACAGGTGGAGCGAGTGGCCGCAGGGGAATCGCGCGTGTGCATTCTCGGCGAAACCGGCACGGGTAAGGAACTGATCGCCCGCACAGTGCATGAAAAGAGCCATCGCAGTGCTGGCCCGTTCATCACGCTGAACTGCGCCGCAGTGCCGCAGGAGTTGATCGAATCGGAACTGTTCGGACACGAGAAGGGTTCTTTCACCGGAGCCGCAACCCGTCACACGGGCAAGTTCGAGCAGGCGCATCACGGCACGCTCTTCCTCGAGGAGATCGGTGACATGCCTGCCGCCATGCAGGCCAAGTTTCTGCGCGTTTTAGAGGAAGGGGAAATCGAACGCGTGGGCGGCGACAAAACGGTGCGCGTGGATGTACGCGTCGTTGTCGCCACTCATCGCAACCTGGAAGAACTGGTGCGCAACGGAACCTTTCGTCAGGATCTGTTCCACCGCGTCTTTGTGATCCCCATCGTGCTGCCACCCCTACGCGAGCGCCGCGGTGATATTGCCGTATTGGTGGATCACTTCGCCCGTCAGGTGAGCGACGTGAATGGCTGGAAGCCCAAGCCCTTCGCACCTGCGGCCATTGCGGCGCTGGAGCGATATCCATGGCCAGGAAACGTGCGCGAGTTGCGCAATTGTGTGGAACGCCTGCTGCTGCTGTCGGAAGACGAAGTGGATGAAGAGACCGTCCGCATCTCCTTGCCACAAACGCAGCGCACCGTTGCCGTGGCATCCGGCGCGCTTGCCGTTCGTGTGGAGACATTTGAACGGGACCAGATCGTGGCTGAACTAAAGGCCCACGATTTCAGCATGACCGAAACGGCCCGCACCCTCGGCCTGGAGCGAAGCCATCTCTACAAGAAGTGCGCCCAACTGAAGATCGACGTCGACGCCATCCGCCGTGCTGAAGCATAGCCCCAAATGCAAAATCGCCTGCCCACCCACGGACATCCGATGTCCGTGGGTGGCGCAGGCGGATTCGCCTGTGCAAATGACTAACCTGCTTACTTCTTCGGGAAGTAGGCAATCACGCCCAGCGAAAGGGTGGGCTGATTCTTGTACACCATCTGCCCCCGTCCGCGGTCGAAATAGTTCTTGTCTGACCAATCCTGCCGGTATTCCAAGCGGGAAACCAGCCATTCCGACGGCTTATATTCACCTGTCAGCGTGAATTCCTTGGCGTTCTGCGGCACGCCAGTGCTGAAGCCCGACGCATCTTTGAACCACTCCAAGCGGCTGGCAATTGCGAACTTCGGTGCCGCCTGGTAGCGGAACGCGCCGGCGACGCCGCCGAACTTGTCCGATCCGCCGCCAATGCGGTTGTCCGCAGCGAAATCAAAGTTGATGTAGAAAGAAGTCTTCGCATTGGGGTTCACAAGAATCGTCGAATCATACAAGTTGCGGAATCCCTTGTTGGTGTCGTTCTTTTCCGGTCCGGTAAAGAAGTTGTTCGACCAGGTCACTTTTCCCATGGTCACATTGCCAACAAATCCAAGCGTCTTGCCAGTATTGTTATCCCAAAGATTGTTCCAGCCGTTGACCACCATCACACCGCCCGTGAACTGTTTCCCAACAGGAAAAGTAACTTTGGCGCCCATGTGATAGTAAGGGATAGCCCAGGCAAACAGCAGCGATCGCGAATAGTTCCAATTGTCCTTTGTCTCAATTACTTCAGCGCCGGCCGTGGTCACGAACTTCCCGAAATCGACCTCCAGGCCTTTCGCTGCCGGAGGCTTGAAGCTGATGTAGGCCTGTTCCATGTAGCGAAACGCGCCAGGAGCGGGATCAGTCGACGACATCCACTTCATGGCTTTGCCGCCCGCAAAATCTACGCGAAAGCCTACTGGCCCCGGAGCCAGCTCGAATGTCAGTTTAGCGAGATTTAGGCTCGCTTCATTTGCATTAAAGTTGAAATTGTATAGCCCGTTTGTTCCCGTTTTGGGATGATTGAAATTCAGCGTGTAATATCCGTCGATAGAACCGCTAACTTCCACTTTCCCAATTTTGACACTTGCTGGTGGCGGTGGCGCCGGAGCTGGAGGTGCGCCGGGGGCCGGAGTTTGGTCTGCCGCCGGCTGACCGAGTAACGTTCCCGCGGCAGCCAGTATGAAGGCATAACGCCAATGCGGCGCGTTTGCGCGCAATATCTTATTCATGGTATTGAAAGCTCCCTTGGCTCAAAAATTATAATCTGGGATGGACAAACGAACGGCAATGGAAAGAGGAATGCGAGATCGTTAACTCCCGTATTCGCCCGAAGCCCTGACCCACCCTTCTATCCCACTCCAGATCGGCAGAGACGGCGTAGTCTTTAGTGGCCGATAAGTTCGATAGATGCTTAATTTCAATTCTATGCGGCTATACTCTTCATGGCCAATAGAAAATTTCAATGGGAGATATACAATGATCTCCGTTGATAAGGCAAGTAATCTTAAATCAAGAAGATGAGGATGGGAGAAGCTATAAAACAAATTCTTGATGGGGCGCCCGGCCGTTGCGTGCAGGCGCCGGCAATTCCAATTATTCCTGGAATCCCATCGCCTCCACGTGCCAACTCTGTTGGATCGGAAGCCATCGGCTCAGCGCGGCGGTGGAAAAACACCTGGACATCGAATCTCCCAGATCTGTTACCGGTGCCGCTCCCGCGCGAGTGCAGCCTGATCTTTCGCTAATGCCCCCATCTTGGAAGTAATGAAGACTCCCCTTGCAGCCAATAGATAATTTCAATAGGATCAATAGAAACGTTTCGCTTCTCCCGGGGGGGTGCGCCGTTGCATGATAATAAAGACTCCCAAGTGTTGGTGCGTCATCGGTCCCAAGTTGAGACTTGTCCCAAGAGGAGACATTACCTGATCTATGCGTTCGCTATTAACTCTCGTTCTGTTGCTTTCCGCTCCGGCTATGTTCGCACAAGCCCCGCCGGCGGTTCCATTAACTATTGACCAAAAACTGGCCGCCCTTGACACGGCCACAAAAGCCGCACAATCCGCTGGCGATAATGCCTGGATGCTGGTGAGTTCGGCACTCGTTCTCATGATGACCGGCCCCGGGCTGGCGCTGTTTTATGGCGGTCTCGTACGACGCAAGAATATCTTAGGCACAATGATGCACAGTTTCATTCTGATGGCCGTCGTAACTGTCCTCTGGGCATTGTTTGGCTATAGCCTTGCCTTCGCCGAAGGCAATGCCATCGTCGGAGACCTGCGATATCTCTTCCTCGAAGGTGTCGGCTCTGCGCCGAATGCCGATTACGCCGGGACTATCCCGCAGTCGACTTTCATGGTCTATCAGTTGATGTTCGCCATCATCACCCCGGCGCTGATCAGCGGCGCGTACGCCGAAAGAATCAAATTCAGCTCCATGCTGCTTTTCACTGTGCTCTGGACCACCATCGTTTACTTCCCCATGGCACACATGGTATGGGGCAAGGGTGGCTTGCTGAATGCTTTTACCAATGGCAAGATTCCGTGCCTCGATTTCGCCGGCGGTACCGTTGTTCATATAACCTCTGGAGTCTCCGCCCTGGTCTGCGCCATCTATCTCGGCAAGCGCACCGGCTACCCACAGGAAGCCATGAAGCCGCATAGCATGGTGTTAAGCGTGATCGGTGCCTGCATGCTCTGGGTAGGCTGGTTCGGTTTCAACGCGGGCAGCGCACTGGCCGCTTCCGGCCTCGCCACCAGCGCCTTCGTCGCCACTCACTTCGCCGCCGCCGCGGCAACGCTCGGCTGGACTTTCGCCGAATGGCTTGGCCACGGAAAGCCCAGTGTTTTGGGCGCAATCTCCGGCTGCGTGGCCGGCCTGGTGGCCATCACGCCCGCCTCCGGCTTCGTAAAGCCCTTCCCGGCATTACTCATCGGCTTGATTGCCGGCGTGTTTTGTTATCTGATGGTGACTAAGGTGAAAGCGATGTTCGGGTATGACGACACTCTTGACGCGTTCGGCGTTCACGGCGCCGGCGGTACGCTGGGCGCAATCCTCACCGGTGTGTTCGCCACCAGTTTCATCAACGACGGGTTGAAAGATGCGGCTGGCAAAGTGCAACCGCTCGGTCTGGTGGATGGCAATGGCCAGCAGGTGGTCAATCAATTGATCGGCTGTGCGATCGCCTGGGTTCTGGCGATCGTTGGCACTCTTATTATTCTGAAGATCTGCGACATGACGCTCGGCCTTCGCGTCGATTCGGACCAGGAAAGCCAAGGTCTGGATCTCAGCATGCACGGCGAAGAAGGCTACAATCTCGAGTCGTAACGAAAGGAATCTATCATGAAGAAAATCGAAGCTGTGATCCAGCCCTTCAAGCTGGAAGAAGTGAAAGAAGCACTGAAAGCCATCGGCATCGATGGCATGACCGTCATCGAAGTGCGCGGACACGGCCGTCAGAAAGGCCACAAGGAAGTCTACCGCGGTCAGGAATACCAGGTCGATCTTTTGCCCAAGGTAAAGCTGGAAATGGTGGTTCCTTCCTCGCGCGCCGACGAGGTCGTCAAAACTCTGGTTGCCGCCGCTCGCACCGGTAAGATCGGCGACGGTAAGATCTTCATCACCGAAATCGCGGAAGCCATCCGGATTCGTAACGATGAACGCGGCGAAACAGCACTGTAAGTAATCCAAAGGGTGGGGCAGGCGATTCGTCTGCCCTCTCTTACTTGTTCTTAATTCTGCAATGGAAAGGCTCTCCCCGTGAACACGAACTACGCATCGGCCCTGGAAGCCGCCCGCGAGGACTTTTTCCAAACCGGCGACAGCGCCCTCGTGCAATCCGCCCGCTGCCGTCTGGTTGACGACACAGTGCTGGAAGCCTACACCGAATTTCTTGCCCCGGCCTTTCCCGATGGCATCGCTGTACTCGCCGTCGGCGGCTACGGACGTCTCGAACTCTTTCCACACTCCGACATCGACATCCTCCTCCTCACCGAAAAGGCCCCGCATTCGCGGGAAGCCAAAGACGGCCTCTCCAGCTTTCTGAAAGCCATCTGGGATAGTGGCCTACGGCTCAGTCACTCCGTCCACAATGTGCAGGAGTGCGTCGAACTCCACGAGCAGAACATCGAGCTCAACATCAGTCTGCTTGACGAGCGCTTTCTCTGTGGCGACCGCTCTCAATACGCCCGCCTGGATGAAAAGCTCCCCAAGTTCGTTGCCGCTGAACGCCTCAGCCTGATTAAGCATCTGGAGCGCCTTACGAACTCCCGCCATGGCAAATATCATGGCACCATTCATCACCTGGAGCCGAACATCAAAGAGACACCCGGCGGCCTGCGGGACCTCCACCTCGTTTGGTGGCTGACCAAACTTGCCGACCCGCACCGTGCCGCGCCTGCGTGGCTCGATGGCCTCAATGAAGCGAAGGCCTTTCTCCACACTCTGCGCTGCTTCCTGCACTACCAGTCAGGCCGCGACAACAACCTGCTCAGCTTCGATTCGCAGGAAGCCCTGGTCGAACTGCCGTTCATCCACAGCCCCAACGCCGCCGGCCTGATGCGCGAATACTACCGCGCCGCCCGCCTCATCCATCGCGCCGCCACGCGCGCCGCCGAAGAGAGCATTGGCAAGAGCAGTTCCATGCTGCAGTCGTTCCGCGACTGGCGCTCGCGCCTCTCCAACTCCGAATTCACCGTTAGCCGCGATCAGATTCTGCTCAAGAGCCCAACTCTTTTTGAGCAGGACCCGGACGCCAGCCTGCGCCTGATCCGTTTCGTGGCACGCCATGGTATCAACCCCGGCGCCGACACCGAACGCCGCATCGAAGCCGCGCTGCCGACCATCGCTAAATACTTCAGCGAGCCGCGTCCGCTATGGAACTACATACAGGAGATCTTCCGTCTCCCCATGGCCGTCCAGGGGCTGCGCATCATGCACGAGACCGGACTGCTGGGCGCGCTCTTCCCCGAATGGCGCGAGATCGAATGCCTCGTCCAGCGCGACTTCTACCATTGCTACACGGTAGATGAGCACACCCTCATTACCATCGAAAACCTGCTCGCCCTGCGCACAGTCAAGGAGCGCCCCATGCTGCGCTTCCAGGAACTGCTTGAAGAAGTCGACCAGGTCCCACTGCTCATGTTCGCCCTGCTGTTTCATGACACAGGCAAAGGCAACGCCGACGTCAGCCACGCGCAGGAATCGGTGCTCGTCGCCAACGGGGCGATGGAACGCATCCAGATGCCGGAAGACCAGCGCGAAACCGCGCGGCTGTTGATCGATCAGCACCTGGTGCTGTCGTCCATCATGAACTCGCGCGACCTCGACGACCCATCCACCGCGGCTTATCTCGCGGCCCGCGTCGGCACCATTGAGCGCCTCAAATATCTCACCCTGCTGACATACTCCGATATCAGTGCGGTCAACCCTTCGGCCATGACCCCGTGGCGCCTGGAACAGCTTTGGCGAGTGTACATTCTGGGCCACGCTGAACTCACGCGCGAACTCGATACGGACCGCATTGTGCCTGATGCGGCCACGCCCGCGCCGCGCTCGGAGTTCCTGGAAGGCTTCCCCAAGCGCTACCTGCGCACGCATACTTCGGAGGAGCTCGAAGCTCACTTGCAACTGGAGCGCCGCAGCCGCGCCGCCGGCGTCGCGCTCGATATCATTCGTGAAAACGGCGTCTATAAGCTCACGCTGGTGAGCACGGACCGGCCCGGCCTGTTCGCCTCCATCGCCGGAGCGCTTTCCAGCTTTGGCATGAATATTCTGAAGGCCGAGGCCTTTGCTAACCGCCGCGGCGAAGTGCTTGATACGTTCAGCTTCTCTGACCCGGGCCGCACGCTGGAACTGAATCCGCCCGAGCTTGACCGCCTGCGCGTGACGCTGGAGCGCGTTACGCTTGGCCGCATCGACGTGAAGAAGTTGCTGCTGAGCCGCCCCAAGACCAACGCCCCGAGCCGTGGCTCGGTCATCAAGCCCTCTGTGACCTTCGACTCGGAAGCTTCGGCATCCTCCACGCTAGTCGAACTGATCGCCCAGGATCGCCCCGGCCTGTTGTACGATTTGGCGTCGGCGTTTTCCTCGTCTGAGTGCAACATCGAAGTGGTGCTGATCGACACGGAGGCGCACAAGGCGCTGGACGTGTTCTACATCACATCGAAGGGGCATAAGTTGACGCCGGAACAGCAGACGAAACTGGAGCAGCGGTTGATCCAGGTGTGCAGCGTCTAGCGGTGATGAGTTGCCCTCTCAGGTGTCGCTCTAGTGTTTTCAATTGCCTGGGCATAGAAACCTGAGAAAAAAATTGCATAAAAACGGTGAAAAGCGATTTTGTCAACAGCTTATCGATTTGATAGTAAACGAGTTGTTGGCTCCGCAGGTATTGCTCAGGTGTTGCTCAGGCTTTGTCCTTTTTGATTGCCTATTGTTGTGAAAGTCCGCATGTCTTCTTCTCCTATTGGCCTTCACGAGTTTGAGCGCGCGCAGTCGGCGCTTTCGTTTCGCCAATATGATTTTTAACATAGCCGATTGGGGAAGTTCCGGGCGGTTCCGCTAAGCGATTGCGTCGACGCGAGAAATAAACTTCAATTGGCCGTCACTCGCGATCGGCAGAACGGCTTGCGCCGAGCTTGGCAGCGGCCGGGCCGCCATTCCAAGCCGCCGACCAGTTCAGGTGTAGAGTTTTCGCCGCGCTCTTACTGCTGGCTTCTGCCTTCGAGCGGCTGGATACGGTCTTCGTTATTCTAGGCGAAGCTCGTCACGATATCCGCCAGTTGGTCGATTTTCGTACTAAGCCAGTCGACTCTTGCGTCGGTCGCCTCCTGCCGTATTACCGTTGCCTCGAACTGGCCGACGATTGCTTCGAGTTTGGTATCTATCGACACCATGAATCCGGCGTGAATTTTGAGGGTTTGGGCGGTGTTCTCCGCGAGGTCGTTTAAGCGCTGCTCAAACCTTGCTACGTTCCGCTCATGTGACATTGTGTCTTAAGTCCCTTTCCTGATCGTACGCGATGGCGGCGCCGTTGGAATGGCGCCGCCGCTGCCTGTTTCACTCGGCTGCTTTCTTTTCCTGGTATCTGAGCGACATCTGGCAGGTCGCCTGTTCCTGCTCGCGTGGATCGTCGATTGAAAGGTAGATATTGCAGGACAGGTGGCCATCGCTGTTGGGGCCGGTGAGAAAGGGATCCATTCTCGCCGGTGGCCGCCGGAGCCAAGGGGCCCATAGGGTACCCATCGGCGAGGACGCGGTAGGTACTCTACAGCAGACTCTATAAGAAATG
>CAIRSA010000555.1 GCA_903881085.1 uncultured Acidobacteriia bacterium | reverse complement strand
GCCGAGCTAGGCGCAGTTTCCCCCGCGAGATTTGGCCACGCCCTTGTTCCTTTCCAAAACGAAAAGTCGCCACGAAGACAAAAGCGGCCAAGCCAAAGAAAGCACCGAGAAAAACTGCTTAGTGACATTGGGCAAATTGCCTGCCCCACCCTTGAAAAAACTGCGGTATCGAGTTTAACGGGATGGGGGTTGGGGATTCGTCGTGAGGGGAATTGAAAAACAATCTCACGCAAAGTCGCGAAGACGCAAAGAACAGCAAGAAGACGGGGGGTGCGAATATGAGTGGTACCTTGAGACCGAGACAATTCCCAATGCCATTCGCTATTGTGTAAGAAGGAGCACAGCGCAATGGAAGTTCAGTTTACCTCTGATCAACAGGCCCAATTGGTGCGACTGGCGGTTGCGCAAGGCCGCGAGACCGAGGCCCTAGTGCAGGAGGCCGTGGAACGGCTTCTCTCTCATAACGAGTGGTCGGTGCGCGAGGTCGAGAAGGGGATAGCGGCCGGCCGTGGGGAGTTTGTCGATCACGATGAGGTTCTGAAGAGCATTGCGAGCATCGATTGGTCGAGATGCCCTGCTGTGGAGAGCGTCCCTGGCAAGATGAGCGGCGCCTGGGTTTTTCGTGACACGCGGTTGCCCGTTGCTACAGTGATTGAGAATCTTGAAGATTTGAGCGTCGAAGAAGTGATGGAACAATTCGATGTGACGCGTGAGCAGATTGTCGCCGTGCTTGAGTTTGTGGCCCAGAGCCTTAAGACACCAAGGCCGCCCCAAACTGCTGAACTCGCAAATGCTCATTCTCTTTGATCACGGAGCGCCCCGCGGTGTTTCCCGCGCTCTCATTTCACACACAGTTGTTCGCGCTAAATCGCGAGGCTGGGAACGATTGTTTAACGGTACCCTTCTCAAGTTGGCCGAAGAAGCTGGGTTTGATCTGTTGTTTACGACAGACAACAACATTCGATATCAACAGAACCTTAGTGGTCGAAAAATCGCGATCGTCGTTTTGACAGGCACTACGAGGTGGTCACGTGTTCGATTCCATATGGATCGCATTGCTGTTGCGATTAACGCAGCCACGCCGGGCAGCTACACCGAAGTTGAAATCCCGTTTACCTTTCAACTTGAAGACAGCCCAGGTGGCCGGCCCGCCGTGTAATTCTAAACTAATTGGCCCTCGTAGAGTGAGGTCAATTGATCCAAGTTTGCGGGCGAACTTTGTCCACCAACGTAAAGCCTGCCGAAGAAATCACTGCTCTTGCTCTTTCCAGAAATGCGCGGCCGCTGGCATCGGGCGCAAATTTGAAAACCACCCTGAAAACAATTTCACTTCCCTTTGCGGCAGGATACTTATCCATAATCTCGCCACTTTCAACGAAGGCGAGGTATCGGTTCAGTTTGGTTTGAAGCATGTTTTGGTGCGCGATGGTGTCCGCCCAGTCAAGATGATCGCTGATCGTAAGGATTACGTCGCCAGTCGAAGGGTCGGGGCTGATGATATCTACGACATCGGTCTGGTCTATCGACATGTGTGCCTATCAGAGTTCCGGTCACGTCAACTTTATAGTTTAGGCGATCGCTCCAACGCCTCACAAACGGGGATTTGTGGAAATGTCCTGGCCGGGCAGAAACACCTTCGCCTGGCCGTGACCGCCCGGCTGCCGTTTAAGGCTAAAATAAAAGACTCGCAATGAACATTCGCAGCATGACCGGTTTCGCTCGGGTGCGCAGGCTGCGCGCCGACGGGGAAGTAGTGCTCAGCCTGAAGAGTTTGAATCATCGCGGATTGGATTTGCACTTCCATACTCCGTCTGAGTTCGATGCCTATGAGGCGGGGATGCGGGCGGTGGCCAAGCGCCTGGTCCAGCGCGGGCATCTGGAAGTCCGTCTTGCTGTGCAGAAGAAAGGCGCGGCGAGTGGCGCGGGCGCGCTGAACCGGCCGCTGCTGGAAGCCTATCTGGCGGCCTTTCAAACTGCGTCGGACGATTATGGCGTGAAAGGTTCTCCCGATTTGAACGCTGCCTTTCGCGTGCCCGGTATGTTCACCTCCACTACCGAAGAAGAGCCGGACCCGGCGATGGGCGAAATGCTGGTGGCGCTGATGGAAGAGGGCTTGGCAGTGCTGAATACGTTCCGCTCGCGCGAAGGGGCGGAGATCGCGGCCATCATCTTGGCGCGGAGCGAATCCGTTCGCGAGGGCGTGAAGAAGATTGCGGCGATTCGTTCGCGGTCGCAGGAAGTGTTTCAGGCGCGGTTAAAAGATCGGCTTTCTGAACTGCTGCGCGGGGCCAACATCGAACCGCAGCGACTGGTGCAGGAGGCGGCGATTCTGGCGGACCGCAGTGACATCGGCGAAGAGATCGCGCGGCTGGAGATCCACTCAAATCAACTCGATGAGATCATCAAGGCCGGCGGCGAAGTTGGCAAGAAGCTCGACTTTTTGCTGCAGGAGATGAATCGCGAAACCAATACGATCCTTTCCAAGACCAACGGGATTGGCGACATCGGATTAAAGATTACCGAGATGGCGATTGCCATCAAGAGCGATATCGAAAAAGTGCGTGAGCAGTCTTTGAATTTAGAATGACGACGATTTTTATCATTTCAGCGCCTTCCGGTTCCGGCAAGTCGACTCTGGTTTCGCGCGTGATGGACCAGGAGCCGAACCTGAAGTTTTCCATCAGCTACACGACCCGCAAGCCGCGGGGCAACGAAGTGGAGGGCGTGAACTACCACTACATCAGCCGCGAGGAATTCGAGCTGCGGTTGGCGGGCAACGAGTTTCTGGAACATGCGGACGTTTTTGGCAACTATTACGGTACGCATATGAGCGAACTGGAGAAAGCCAGGCTGGGCGGGTATGATCTGGTACTCGACATAGACGTGCAGGGTGCGCGACAATTAAAAGACAGGATTCCGGACGCGGTATCGATTTTCATCCTGCCCCCCAGTCGCGCTGAGCTGGAAAAGCGGCTGCGAGCGCGCGGCGAGGATTCGGAAGAAGTGATCCAACGGCGATTGCGGGAAGCGGCCGAAGAGATACGGAACTACGGCCGGTATGATTACGTGCTGGTGAACGATCAGGTTGGCGAGTCGTCAAGTAATCTGGCCGGTATTGTCCGTGGCGAGCGCGTGCGGCGGGTGCGGATGGAAGAGCGGATCGCACCAATCCTAGAGACTTTTGAGTAAGTCGTGATTTTGAGTTTAGAACAGAGGTTATCGAAGTATGTCTGATTTGTTGCCACGTAATGCGCAGTTTGCGATTCCGGACGATCCGGAATCGAGCACCTATCGTTACATCCTGGTCGCCGCCAAGCGGGCGCGCCAGTTGCAGAACGGTTCGCGTTCGTTTCTGCCCACCACGTCGCGCAAGCCGACAGTGACGTCAATGGAAGAGGTTCGCCGCGGTCTTGTGAAGTACGAAGACCCGACGCGCGACGCCGCGTTGGCTGATATCCAGGCTCAGAAAGACGCCAAGAAGTAATTGAACCCATGAACGTCGTACTCGGCGTAGGTGGGGGAATCGCGGCTTACAAAGCCGCTGAATTGTCGCGCCTGTTGCAGGAGCGCGGGTACGCCGTGCAAGTGGTGATGACGGAGGCTGCGCAGCAGTTTATCCAACCGCTTACCTTCGCGGCACTCACCGGGCGCAAGGTTGTGACCGGGCTTTTCACGGAAGACATTCTTTCCAGTTCCATTGAACATATTCAAGTTGCCAGAGACAATCAGGCGCTGATTGTTGCTCCGGCAACCGCAGGCCTGGTTGGTAAGTTCGCCAACGGTATCGCCGACGATTTTCTAACCTCGATGTATCTGGCCTTCACGGGCAAGGTGATTATGGCTCCGGCGATGAACACCAACATGTGGAACCATGCGGCTACGCAACATAATGTAGAGTTGCTGCGGGCGCGCGGGTGCGGCATTGTAGGTCCTGGCGAAGGCGTGCTGGCGTGCGGCACCACTGGCGCGGGGCGGTTGATGGAGCCGGTGCAGATCGCGGACTTCGTTGACCAGTTTTTGATGGAGCGCAACGATCTTTCCGGTGAGACGGTGCTGGTGACTGCCGGACCGACGCAGGAAGCCTTGGATCCGGTGCGGTACATCACGAATCGTTCGAGTGGGAAGATGGGCTACTCTATCGCCGAAGCAGCGCTGGCGCGTGGCGCGAAAGTGATTCTGGTGAGCGGGCCGGTGAGCCTGACGCCGCCTGCCGGGGCGCAGACCATCAAAGTAAAATCGGCGCTGGAGATGCGCAAGGCGGTGCTGAACCATTTGGCGGAGTCCACAATCATTGTGAAGTCGGCAGCAGTGGCAGACTATCACGTGGCGAATATTCCCGAGCAGAAGGTTAAGAAGACCGCGGCGCGGTTTATTCTGGAACTTGATCCGACTCCAGACATTCTTGCTGAGGTGGGCCGCAATAAGGGCGACCGTTTGCTGGTGGGCTTTGCTGCCGAGACGCAGAACATGGTAGCGGAGGCGCGGCGCAAGATGGAAGCGAAGAATTGCGACATGCTGGTGGGTAATGTGGTGAACCAGAGTGGCACCGGTTTTGAGTCGGACGAAAACGAAGTGACGCTGGTGATGCGCACGGGCGCGAACGTTGCGCTTGCGCGTGCACCGAAGCGCGTGATTGCCGATCAGATTTTCGATCATCTGCTGAAGTTGCGGCTGTCGTTGCACGCGGTGAAGTAGAGACCTATCGCATGGAACGAGAGCGCCTCAGACAGTTTCTGGAGTTTTATCAGGACCTGGGGATCGCTTCGCTTTATAAGCGTGAGGCTGCCACAGAGGCGGTCCTGCCCGGAGTTATACCCGCAGTCATACATGAAGTAATACCTGTAGTCATACCCGAACCGGTTACCGTCATGCCCCCAACTAAAATTCCTGAAACGCTTTTGCCGCTTGCGCCGGAAGGCGATTCGTTGTTGAAGATCAGTCAGGACATCGGCGATTGCCGCCGCTGCCGGTTGTGCGAACAGCGCAACAAGATCGTATTTGGCGTGGGCAATGAGCAGGCGAAGCTGGTGTTTGTGGGCGAAGGGCCTGGTGCGGATGAGGACGCGCAGGGGATTCCGTTTGTGGGACGCGCGGGCCAGTTGCTGACGCAGATGATTGAAGGCACGGCGGCGAAGGAAGGCATTCCGCTGAAGCGGGCTGGGGTTTATATTGCGAATGTGGTGAAGTGCCGGCCTCCGGAGAATCGCACGCCGCAACCGGATGAGATGGAGATCTGCGGACAGTTTTTGTTCCGGCAGTTAGAGGTGATTCAACCGAAGGCGATTTGCGCGTTGGGGTCTACGGCTGCGAAGGCCATTTTGGGGACGAAGGAAGGCGTTACAAAGCTGCGTGGGAACTGGCATAAGTGGCGCGATATTCCGGTGATGGTGACTTATCATCCTTCGTATTTGCTGCGGCCTTATAACCAGGATGCGAAGCGGGAGTCTTGGGAAGACCTGAAGAAGGTTTTGCATTTTGTTTATGATTAGTGGGCTCTCCAAAACCGCTCCCATACGGTCGCTGCTCGGTGAGAGGCTTAACCATGTTTGTTTCGCTGCATCCATGTATGGTTGATTGGCGGCTGAGTTGGCGCGAGATGGCGCAGTTGGCGGCTAGGACGGGCTATGCGGGGATCGATATGCTGCGTGGGTCGGCGGTGGGCGAAGATCCAGTTGAGGCGCGAGCCTTCTTCGATGGCTTGGGGATTCGGCCGGTGATGTATCCGCTGCCGGACGAATCCGAGCTTGAACATGCAGCCAGGTTTGCCGCGGCTATTGGATGTACCGGAATGAGTCGTGCTTTGCCGGCGTCTACGGAATGGCCCAAGGCTGAGGCTGCGCGGATTTTGGGTGAACGGCTTCGGCATTGTGCGCGAGTGCTGGAACAGCATGGTTTGCGGCTCACCTTGGAGTTTCTTGGTCCGCTGCACTTGCGGCGCAAAGATGCTCACGAGTTCATTTGGAACATGGGGGACGCGCTGGAGTTTGCGGCGGCGTGCGGGCATGGAACGGGGATTCTGTTGGACGCTTGGCACTGGCATCATAGCGGTGGAACCGCGGAGCAAATTGTCGCGGCTGGGGCTGGTTCGATTATTCATGTTCACGTGTCGGATGCGTTGCCGATTCCGGCTGAGGATGTGGAAGACATGCATCGGGAGATGCCGGGGCGTGGCAATATAGATTTTTCGGCCTTTTTTTCTGCCTTACGTTCGGTTGGATATGGCGGGGGAGTAAGTCCGGAAGTGTTTAGCCGCGGAATGAAAGAACTTACTCCAGAAGAGGGTGCCCGGCAGGGATTGGAATGCACTCGAAGGATTATGAATTGTTAGCGAAGTTAGTAACCGAACAACGAAATCCGGCTTCGGCTGCGATCGATCAAGTTAGTACCGAGGAGATGTTGCGTATCATCAACAGCGAGGACCAGAAGGTCGCGCTGGCGGTGGCGGGGGCTGTGCCGCAGATTGCGCTGGCGGTGGAAGCGATCACGGAACGCGCGCGCAATGGCGGGCGGCTCTTCTACATCGGTGCAGGCACCAGCGGCCGATTGGGGGTGCTGGATGCATCGGAGTGTCCGCCGACTTTTAACGTCTCGTACGAGATGGTGCAGGGCATTATCGCGGGCGGGGAAGCGGCACTTTCGAAAGCGACGGAAGCTACGGAAGATAGTCCGGAGATGGGCGTGCGCGATTTGATGGAGCGCGGATTTACGGCGGCCGATAGTCTTGCCGGGATCGCGGCGAGCGGGCGGACTCCGTATGTGCTGGGCGCGATCGGTAAGGCGCGCGAGATAGGCGCATTGACGATTGGGATCAGTTGCTCGCCAGATGCGGAGTTGTCGCGCGCGGCGGAGATCGCGATTGAGGCTGTGGCGGGGCCGGAGATTCTGACCGGGTCAACTCGGTTGAAGGCGGGCACGGCGACGAAGTTGATTCTGAACATGCTGACCACAGGCATGATGATCCGGCTGGGCATGACTTACGGGAACCTGATGGTGAACGTGCAGCCGAAGAACGTGAAGCTGGTGGACCGGGCGATGCGGATCATCGCTGCGGCGGCGGGCGTGACGGTGGAGCGGGCTGCGAATTTGCTCGATGAATCGGGGCGCAAGGTGCGGGTGGCGATTGTCATGGGAAAATTGGGAATCGGCCGTGCGGAGGCGGAGCAGCGGCTGGAAGCCTGTGGCGGCCGAGTAGCTGCGGCATTGGAGAATAATGGATAAACTGATCATCGAAGGCGGAGTGCCGCTGGCGGGCGAAGTTGTTACCAGCGGGGCGAAGAACTCCGCGTTACCGGCGTTGGCGGCATGCCTGCTGACGAGCGAGCCGGTGGTGCTGCATCGTATTCCGCGCGTGCGCGACATCCGCACCATGGAAAAGTTGCTGGAGTACACGGGCGCTTCCGTGGAGCCGAATGCCGATGGCACGGTGCGCGTGCACGCGGCGAATCTGGAACGGCCAGAAGCTCCGTACGATGTGGTGAAGACGATGCGTGCGTCGAGCCTGGTGCTGGGGCCGCTAGTGGCGCGGACGGGCCGGGCGCGTGTTTCGTTGCCGGGTGGATGTGCGATTGGGGCGCGTCCGATCAATCTGCACATGCATGGGCTGGAGCAGTTGGGGGCGACGATTTCGCAATCGCATGGCTACGTGGAGGCGCAGGCTCCGAACGGTTTGCGCGGGGCGACGGTGCACTTCGATCGCATCACTGTGACGGGTACGGAAGACCTGCTGATGGCGGCGGTGCTGGCGAAGGGCGAGACGGTTTTGAGCAACGCGGCGCGCGAGCCAGAGGTGGCTGACCTGGCGGAGCTGCTGATTAAGATGGGCGCGCAGATCGAAGGCGCGGGCACTTCGACGATTCGCATTCAGGGCGTCGAGTCGCTGCACGGCGCAGAGCACACGATCATTCCCGATCGCATTGAGGCGGGCACGTTTTTGATTGCGGGTGCGATCACAGGCGGGGATTTGTTGATTAGGCGGTGCGTGCCGGAGCATCTGGCGGCGCTGATTGCGAAGATGCGGCAGGCGGGCGTAGATGTGCGTGAAGAGGGCGCGGATGCGTTGCGTGTGAAGGGCGGGGGCAAACTGAGGTCAGTGGATATGACGACTGAGGAGCATCCTGGATTCGCGACCGACTTGCAGGCGCAATTTGTGGCGCTGATGACGCAGGCCGAGGGCATCTCATTCATTACGGAAACGATTTTCGAAAACCGCTTCATGCATGCGCAGGAGTTGAGCCGCATGGGGGCGAACATAAGGATTGACGGGCGCAAGGCGGTGGTGGCGGGGGCGACTCCGTTGACTGGGGCGCAGGTGATTGCGAGCGATCTGCGGGCGAGTGCGTCGCTGGTGCTGGCGGCTCTGGTGGCGAAGGGCGAGACGTTGATTGACCGCGTGTATCATATCGATCGCGGGTATGAGAAGATCGAACAAAAACTGGAGGCGGTGGGGGCGAAGATTCGCCGCACGGATTAAATTATGAAGGTTCATAACCCTGGATTTCTGGCAATTGTGGATGACGCGAAGACGCGCGTGCGGCAGATGAGCGTGGATGAGTACCGGGAGTTGGCGGCTTCGGGCGAGCCGTATTTGTTCATTGATGTGCGCGAGGACAATGAGTGGCACGAGGCGCATCCGGCGGGGGCGACGCATTTGAGCAAGGGCATTATCGAGCGCGACATCGAGGATGTGGTGAAGGATAAGGGCATGAAGCTGGTGCTGATGTGCGGGGGCGGGTTCCGGGCATCGCTGGCGGCGGATAATCTGCATAGGATGGGGTATGGCGAGGCGGTGTCGTTGGATGGTGGATGGCGGGCTTGGCAGGCGGCGGGGTTGCCGGTGGAGAAGTAGTTGAGGCTCGGGACAGCACCCCTCAAATTCGGGTAAAGTTTAAATCAGGAGCTTACGCGCATGGAAGTTCAGCTTACCGAAGAACAGGAAGCGCAACTCTCGCAGATTGCCCGGCGCGACGGAAAGAGCGACGCAGGGCAATTGCTGCAAGACGCCGCCATGCGTCTATTAGAAGAGGATTCCCGTTTCCGCGCCGCAGTGCTGGAAGGCAAAGCTTATGCTGACCGGGGGGAGTTCATCGAAGAAGAAGAGATGGACGCCCGGTTCGAAGCTATGCTCGGATCCTAAATGCGTATCCGTTGGACGCCGCCCGCTGCCGCGGACATGCAGGCGATCAGCGAATAGCTGCGGGAGCATCGCCCGCAGTATCGCGAGTCTACATTGCGAAAACTCTACTCGGGAATTCGCTCCTTGAGGGACGCCGCTTACCGGGGGCGTCCGGGGCGCGTTGAAGGCACCCGGGAGCTGTTGTTTCCTCCGATGCCTTATGTGGCTGTTTACAGCTTGCGCGATGGCTGTATCGAAATCTGGCGAATTTTTCACACGTCGCAGGACCGGGGCTAGAGGCGGAGCGACGATTCGATGGCTTGACACTGTCTTCTAATTGTGAGAGTTCCTAGTTTATGGTTCGCATCGGAACCTCTTCTCTTTTCGCAGATTTTCGCCGGATACCTGCGCGGCTGGCCGTGTTGTCCACCTACGGGTTCGCGGTGAATTGGCTGCTCGGTTTTGCTTACTTCGGCATCTTCCGTGTGTGTCCCTATTGGCTCGATCGAAGGCCCTATGATGATTCGATTTTGTCTTCGTTTTGGGTGAGGGTTACTGCTCAGGTCCTTCTATCATTCTGGTTCTACGTTTGGGGTGGCCGCGTTTTTGAATTCTTTATCGCCCCTTTCCTTGCAGGATGGGTTGTCGCTCGACTTTCGCGCGGTCACGAAGTGGCGGCGTGCTCGGCCTTTTTCGCTTTGCAGTTGGTGATCGAGGAGAGTTTTGCTGCGATGGCTGGGCATTGGGGGCTCCCTGGTTTGTGGAGGCTGGGGATTGTTTCCTTGCGTTTCGTTGCGATCTTCGCGGCTGCATGGATTGTGGCGCGGAGGGGATCAGGCCAGCCAACGCAGCAGAACGCATAGCTCGCCAGCGATGAATAACGTGCCGAAAATTGTTTTGTTATAGCGGGCGATTACGCGGGGCAGGTAGATGTCGAAGTTATCTGCGCGGTCTGTGGTGTAGCGGGAGGCCAATGCGGTTAAGGGGCATTTGCATTTGTTTAGGGCCAGGATTGCGCACTCCAGGATGATGAATAGTGTTGCTGTTAGAGCATAGTCCATACGATTTAATAGTGCGGAGATGGGTAGCGATAGTATGCAGACTACGAAAAACGTCCAGGCGGCGGTGTGTATTAGTTTGATGGCGGTGAGTGTGGGTGGCACTGCTTGCAGTATGGCAGAGGTCGGACTGAACTCCTCCGCAGGCTGAAAGCCCGCCCCACTTATTGCACCACGATGTTTTTGCCGGTGCCGATTTCGGACCAGAAGTTGCCGATATCCAGCTGCCCGCCTTTGGTTAGGTTCGCGGTGAACTTACCCGTTGTGTTGATGCCGGTAATGGTGATGTTGCCGGTCGTGGTTGTGGGCAGGAGCTTGGCTAGCGCCGCCGCAGGGATGGTGTAAGTGCCTGGGGCTGAGGGAACGGTGCATTGCAGCGTGGTCAGGTGCTGCTGTCCGGCGGCGGTCAATGATGTGGCGAGGATGATGCTGACCTGATCGATGCCGGTGCCGGTCCAGGTGAGCGTCAGGGGTTGGCTGCGGTTGATGGAAGTGATGCTGGCGACGTTGGTGGCGCTGAAACTTCCGGGGAACACCGTGGTTGCGGTGAAGGGGCCCACGTCTGTACCGCCCGGGCCGGTGAGTGTATAGCTGCCGGTGGCGAGTGTCCCTACATTCAATGACGCGACGTAGGCGGGGCCGAGAACAGTCGATGTAGTTCCTAGTCCTGAGCCTGCGGCGAGATTGGGACCGGCAAGCGACAGTCGTATGCCGGCATTGAGGAGCGCGTCTGGGGAGCCAGGGTCTTTGCCATTTTGCGGGAATATGCGGTCATAGATGCGGCAGGCACCGAAGACCGGCCCGGAGTTCAGAATCGTCCATTCCGAAGGCGTGAAGCGAAATACGGAGCCGCTGGCGGTTTCCTGCGTAGTGGCCTGGCTGGTGACTTTGGCTATGGCGAAAGCACCGAAGTTGATGTTGGCGCCGGAGTCGAGCTTGGCCAGCACGGAGGCGGGAGTGCTTGGGTCTACACAGGAAGTTTGACCGGCAGCGGCGATGGGGATGACCACGCTGTTGCTGACCTCACCGCCTGCCGTGACGTTGATGGTGTTGAAGCAATCGGGCGCGATGTCTGTGGGCAGCGTAAAGTTGACCTGGAAGAGGCCGGGGTAGCCGAAGGAGGCTCCGGCGTAGAGCGGCGTGATCTGGCGCGTGCCTGCGGTGACCATGAAATTGCCGGCGGCGGTCTGGTCGCCGGAGCTGCCGCCACTGTCATTGGCTGCGTCGGCGCCGCCTCCGGTGCCCCATAGCACGATAGTATCGCCGGGATGGGCCGGACTCAGGGTCCATGTGTTGCCGCCGAAGCTCAAGCTGCCGGCGGTGAATCGCGTAAGGCTGAGCCCGCTATTAATGTTGGCGATAGTGGCCTGGGCTGTGCCGGTGCCTGCGCTGTTGGCGGCTGCGATGCCGAAGCTGCGTGCGACCACGGTGACGTTCTGCGGGGCGCTTGTAAGTGCGTTGTAAGTGACGGTGACGGCGTAATTGCCGGGGGCGATGGATGATGGGAGGATGCCTGCGATCTGGCTGGCATACGTGTAGACGAGTCTGGCAGGGATGGGTGTGCCGCCTCCGACTGGAGTGAACGTGATGGACGTGCCGGAGAGTGTCGAGGGGTAATCGGGGCCAGTGGCCGGTACGAGGCCAGCGGGGCCGAGATTCGCGCCGAAGGCGACGAACACAACACCGGGTGCTAGCTTTGTCTGATAGCCGGTGGCATTGAATATTCCGCCCGCGTTGATGGTGGGGGCACCTGCGCCGGTGACCGTGATGGAAACAGTAATTGATAAGGGCGAACTGCCGGTGCCGCTGGGCGTGAGGAGGATGGTGCCTTGATAGGTTGCGCCGCCTGCAAGTCCCGCGGGGTTTACGGATACGGTGAGCGTGCCAGGAGTGGAGCCGCTGACAGGGGAAACGGACAACCAGCCGCCAGTGGATGTGGCGGTGAAGCCGAGCACAGGGCCGGTGCTGGTGATGTTTAGTGTCTGCGCTGAGGGCGCGACGCTGCCGATGGTGTAAGAGAAGCCTAACGAAGCAGGGGACGAGACGAAGCCTGCGCCCGAGGGATCAATTTTGCGGATGCGTCCGCTGCCACCGCCGGTGGAGACATAGACGCTTCCGTTGGCGTCGACCATCAGGTCGCCCACATTGCCGAGATAGGCGTTGGTGGCTGGGCCGCCGTCGCCCAACGGTGTAGAAGCGTTGCCGTCGATGCCTGCGTAGGTTGAGATGATGCCGGCAGCGTTCACTTTGCGGACGCGGCCGTTGCTGTTATCGGCGACGTAGATGTTGCCGATCTGGTCGACGGCGAGCCCAATGGGGGCGCGGAAGGTAGCGGCGGTGGCGGGGCCTCCGTCGCCGGTGAAGTTGCGGGTGCCGTTGCCTGCGATGGTGGTGATGATGCCGGCTGAAGTGACCTTGCGTACGCGGACGGCACTGGAGATGTAGACGTTGCCCTGGGCGTCGATGGCGATACCACTAGCGGAGGGTACGGCTGCAGAAGTGGCTTGCCCTCCGTCGCCTGAGAAGACTGCGTTGCCATTGCCGGCGAAGGTGGTGATGGTGCCGGCGGGAGTCACTTTGCGGACGCGGTTGTTATCGGTATCGCAGATATAGAGATTGCCGGCGCTATCCAAGGCGATGTCGCCTGGGGCGGCTAGTTGGGCGCTGGTGGCGGGCCCATTGTCGCCTGCGAATCCGGCTGTGCCAGTGCCTGCATACGTGCTGATGATGCCGGTGGTGCTGATTTTGCGGATGACGTGGTTGCCGCTATCGGAGAAGTAGATGTTGCCTGCGGCATCGACGGCGAGACCTGACACGCCGCTGGGGCTAATGTTCAGCGTGGCGTTGACTGCTGGGCCGCCGTCTCCGGTATAGCCGAAAGTGCCGGTCCCGGCGATGGTTGAGATGACGCCGCCACTGATTTTGCGAACCCGGGCGGTGGACGAGTCGGTGAGATAGACATTGCCCTGGGCGTCAATGGCGAGGCCGGCGCTGCCGGTGCTAAAGAAGGTGCCGATGTTGCCCTGGCCGATTGCAGCCGCGAGCGAAAACAGTGCCGCCGTCAGGAGTCTCACGGATTGTCTCATCAATTTGTCTCCAGTGCACACGCGCCCATTTGCAGGGGATTCCTGAATGTTAACACGGGTTGGTGCTTTGCTACGGGGCGACTAAGCATCGGTCAAGAGCGATAACATGGTGTAATGTTGGTAATTCGTTTGATCCTTGCACTCTGTGCCCTTTCTGCGTTTGCGGCGGAGGTTCCTAAGTTACGCCTCGCTGACGATCCGCGCCCCGTCAAGTACGCGGCTGAACTTACTTTGATTCCTGGTGAGAAGACCTTCGCCGGTAGCATCGATATCGATGTTGAGTTGGCACAACCCACGTCGCTGATCTGGTTAAACGCGACTGGCATTACCATTGAGAAGGCCACTATTGCCTCTCAGGTGGCCTCCGTTGAGCCCGGCGATGACGACTTTGTTGGCTTGCGCTTGGCCAAGGCGATTGACCGCGGCACAAAGCGCATCCACATCGTCTACCAGGGCAAGATCAGCGAGAAAAGCAGCTCCGGAATTTTTCAGGGGCTTGATGGGAAGCAGCCTTATCTGTTTACGCAATTCGAAAGCATCGACGCGCGGCGGGCGTTTCCGAGCTTTGATCAGCCGGGGTTCAAAACGCCGTGGCAGATTACTTTGCACGTCCGGAAGGAGCATGCGGCGCTTTCCAATACGTCTCAGGTTTCGGAAACCGATGAGCCGAACGGGATGAAGAAAGTGGTGTTTGCGCCGACACGTCCGCTGCCTACTTACTTGGTTGCGATGGCGGTTGGTCCTTTCGAATTCGTGGATGGGGGGAAGGCGGGCAAGAACCGCATCCCGGTGCGGATCGTGACACCGAAGGGCAAGGCGTATCAGGCTAAGTATGCGGCGGAAGTTACGGCCACTCTGATCGATCGACTGGAGGCTTACTTTGGACTTCCTTTCCCGTTTGAAAAGTGCGACAACGTTGCAATTCCGCTGACCTTCGGCTTCAGCGCGATGGAGAACGCCGGACTGGTGACTTATAATCAGGGCCTGATTCTTGCTGACCCTGCCGCGGATACTCAGCAGCGTCAACGCAGTTACGCGTCCGTAGCGGCGCATGAACTGGCCCACCAGTGGTTCGGCGATCTGGTGACGCTGGCCTGGTGGGACGATACATGGCTCAACGAAAGCTTCGCCAGTTGGACCGCGGCCAAGATCGTGGCTGAATGGAAGCCCGAATGGAAGACGCGATTGAGCGATCTGCAGGGTAAGTTCGGCGCCATGGGGCAGGACAGTTTGGTGGCGGCGCGCAGAATCCGCCAGCCGATCGAAAAGAAGGACGACATTTCGAGCGCGTTTGACGGCATAACCTATCAGAAAGGCGCCAGTATCATCCGCATGTTTGAAAGCTGGGTGGGCGAGAAGCCGTTTCAAGCTGGAGTAACTTCTTATCTGAAGCGGTACAGTTATAAGAACGCGCGGGTGAGTGATTTTCTGGATTCCATTGCGGCGACGGGAAAGCCGCAGCTGACGCGGGCCTTTTCTACTTATCTGGAGCAGGCGGGATTTCCGTTGATCGCAGTGAAGCTGAACTGCAGTGGGGCCGCGGCGGTAACGCTGAGCCAGAAACGCTTTCTGCCCACGGGATCAACGGGCAACGCCAATGAGGTTTGGCAGACGCCGGTTTGCGTGCGTTACCAGACGGCGAAGGGCGACCAGAAAGAGTGCTTTTTGCTGGATAAATCGAGCGCTGAGTTCCGGCTTAGCCATGCTACGTCGTGTCCGGCGAATCTGATGGCCAATGCGGAGGCTGCGGGCAACTACATCACGCGTTATGATTCGGCGCAACTGGCAACGCTACTGGACGGAAATTATCTGACTGCCGCTGAGCGGATGACTGTGATGAATGATCTGACATCGTTACTGCTTGCAGGCGAAGTTTCGCAGGGCGATGTTCTGCGTGCCGCGGAGGCGTTTGCGAAGGCTCCCGAGCGTCAAATCGTCGGGCTGGCGCAGGGCGCAGTGGGTGGGGTTCGTCGATTTGTGCCCGTCGACTTGCTGCCCAACTATGCACGCTTCGTGCAGAAGACGTTTGGCGCTCACGCGGAGCAACTTGGCTGGTCGGCCAAGCCGGGGGAAGATTCGGAGACCGCGTTGCAGCGTGCGAACATTGTGCCCTTTGTCGCCTCACAGGGCAATGCCCCGGCGCTGCGCGAAGAGGCCGGCCGGCTGGCGGCGGAATGGTTGAAGACGCGTAAGGGAATCGATGCCAACATGATTGGTCCGGTGCTTGGTATCGCCGCACGGTTTGGGGACCGCGCTCTGTTTGACACCATGGTTGCCGAGTTGAAGAAGACGACTGACAAGCAGCAGAGGTCACGCATTTTGGGCGCGATGGGGGCGTTCGGCGATCCTGCCATTGTGCGTACCGGCCTGGACATGTTAATCCATTCGGACCTTGATGGGCGCGAAGCGTTCCCCTTGCTGTTTGGTCCTCTAGGTGCGCCGCAGACTGCGAAGCTGCCTTTCGAATTCGTGAAGGCGAATTACGAGGAGTTGGTCAAGCGGCTGCCTAGCGGCGGCGGGACGGATGCTGGGGCGCTACTGCCTTACATGGGCGGGAATTTCTGCGATGCGGAGTCACGGCAGGAGTATGTTGTGTTCTTTGAATCGCGGGCTAAGCAGTTTACTGGCGGGGCGCATAATTACGATCAGATGCTGGAGGCAATGCGGCTTTGCGAGTCGCAGAAGGCGGCTCGGGCGGGGGCTTTGGCGGCGTTTTTTGGGGGGCAGTGACTGGGGGGCTAAGAGTTAGAATCTGCAATCGGGTACCCTGGCGGGGTGACCCAACGTTGCAAGGTTTTGTATCCGCTTCCTGTAGGTCAAATCCACGATTTTGTCATCGGCTTTCTTCAGATCCCGCCTCGCGACGGACACCCTTGCTTAGACGGATGGTTCCGGTCATTAGGGTCCAGGGGGGACTTTCACCCCTGGAATGCAAATCATATTGAGCACACCAGGCGATCCGCCTGCCCTATCCAGGGGCGGGCGAATTTCCATAATGGTTAAGATAACCCCGTAAGGCCGATTACCAGTCCAATAATACTCGTGTTTCGAAAACGGTTGGGCAGAAGACGTCTGGAGAGGGGACGGAGGGTTGTTCCCACGCGCTTGGCTTGGGGCAGATCCGTCCGTGCCCGAGAGGTTTTGTCGTTGATCGCGGCATTTGAAACCGCGAGTGTCAAAAAACGAGTGGCATCGGATTATCAATCCAATGCCACTCGCTATTTGAGAACGGATTGGCTGTAGACGTCCGGTGAGGGGACGGCGCACCCTGTCCAAGCGCTGCGCTTGGGACAAAGAGTTGCGTCCCCGAGCGATCTTCTCGTTTTGCGAACAACGAGTGACATTGGCTTGCCGAGCTGCCCACGGCTGCGGAAGAATGTCACCAAGGATGTAGATATTTGCCGGTCGATTTTCGGGCATTTCACCACGCGGATTAATGAGTACGGGCGAGAATCGAGCCGGCTATCTGGTGCAACGGAAGGATAGTGTCGACAGCGCCACGTTTGATAGCCTCGTTCGGCATTCCGAACACTACCGAAGTCGCTTCATCCTGGGCGATGGTTGCGGCACCGGCCTGTTTCATTTCGAGCATGCCGCTGGCTCCGTCGTCTCCCATGCCTGTCATGATTACGGCTACTGCATTGGCCCCGGCATAGCGCGCGGCGGAACGGAATAACACATCCACGGACGGGCGGTGCCTGGATACCAATGGCCCGTCCTTAATTTCCACATAGTAACGCGCGCCACTTCGCTTCAGCAGCAAATGATGGTTGCCCGGAGCAATCAACGCACGCCCCCGCAGAACGGTATCGTTTCCTTCCGCTTCCTTGACGGAGATTTTGCATAGGCCGTCCAAACGATTGGCGAAGGCGCGAGTAAATACCTCCGGCATGTGCTGCACGATAACGATTCCAGGCGCATCAGGGGGCATTACTTCGAGCAATGACCGCAAGGCCTCAGTGCCTCCTGTTGAGGCTCCGATAACCACTACTTTTTCCGTCGTTTCCAACATGGCGCTGGTTGACCGGGTCAGAATCACGTCCGCGTTGAGCTTCGGCTCAACGGTGCGAGTGGAGCCCGGAGTTCGTAAACGCGCTGTGGCGGCGGCTTTTACCGCCTGGCAGAGCATGACGCGAGATTCTTCCAGGAACTGTTTGCTGCCCAGCCTGGGCTTGGTGATGATATCGACCGCACCGTATTCCAGCGCTTTGAGCGTGGTTTGAGCGCCGGATTCCGCGAGGCTGGAACAGATGACCACTGGAATCGGGTGTTGCGTCATGATCTTTCGAAGAAACGTAAGACCATCCATGCGTGGCATCTCCACATCGAGCGTAATTACGTCGGGCATCTGCTCGCTGATGCGGTCAGCCGCGACAAAGGGGTCGCTGGCCGTCGCGATTACTTCAATCATTGGGTCGGAAGATAGTATCTCGCTGAGCGTCTGCCGGACCAGTGCGGAATCGTCAACAATCAGGACGCGGATTTTTTCCATGCTCAGTTGGACTCCATATCAGCAGATTTCCCCACGCCGGTTGGTGCACTGACTTCAAGGCGGGAAATACACTCCAAACGATGCACAAGCACTTCTCCTGACTGAATGTCAAAATGGATCGTGCGGCCGCGATTGCCGCCAAGATCCGAGGCCTGTATAACAAGGCCCTCTTTGGCGAGGACATCAAGCGCCACTTCTGCATTTTGTGCACCGATGGTGGGTTTGCCGATCCGGGCATCGCACACGGTGAGTACGTCCGCTCCGCCAAAGAGCTTGATTTTCAGTTCTTGGCGTGCGGCGCCCAGCGCATCGAATTGCCCGGCCAGGTAGCGAATGCTGAAGTCGACATAGCGAAAGCCTTCGATTGGCCCTGTTCCTGGCGGGGATTTGGGAAGGACGCCGTGGCACAAGGCGCCAATTCCCAGACGGCAGCACCAAAAGGTGACGCCTACGCAGGAACCCAGAATCGTCTGTAGGATCATGGGCGTGCGCGCCAGATACAAGTCACCTGGCTGCACGCCGTGGCGCGGCAAACTGGAAAATGCGCGCATCTGCTTCATGATGAGATGCTGGCTCATGGATGCTTCCTGTAAACCACCGGCCCCACGGATTCCAACGGCAGGTTCATGTTCTGGAGTGACTCCGAGTGTCCGGCGAAGAAGAAGCCCCCAGGCGCGAGATTCCTGACGAGGTTTTGCAAAAGCTTCGCCTGTGTTGGGCGATCGAAATAGATGATCACATTGCGGCAAAAAATGATTTGCGGAATTTCCGTAAGACCATATTCGGCATCCATCAGATTCACTCGCCTAAACTCGATTCTTGCGCGAAGTTCCGGAACTATTCGCATCAAAGTTGAGGTTCGGTCGCGGCTAAACATGAAGTATTTCTTGCGCAGAGGCAAGGGGACGGGCCTGGCCATTTCCGTAGTGAAGACTCCCATTCTGGCTTTGTCCAAAACCTTCGTGCAAATGTCGGTCGCCAGGATATGGAATCGGAATCCGGGCTTGTTTTCGGCGTATTCGTTCAGCACCATGGCTAGCGTATAGGGTTCTTCTCCGGTTGAGCATCCGGCGCTCCACGCTAGCAGTTCGCGGCCGGGGCCAAGCCTTGCATAGATCTCGTCCAATGCGGAAGATGCTAGAAAGTCGAAATGGTCCGGCTCTCGAAAGAAGTCCGTTTTGTTGGTGGTTACAGCATCGATCAGGTGCACTAACTCATGATCCATTGAGCCTGCCCCGAATAAGAAGTTGCAGTATTCGGTGCAGGAAGAAAGTTGGAGTCCGCGCAACCGCTGCCTGAGCCGGACCTCCAGCATTGTCTTCTTTTCAGGAGTCAGCCGTATTCCCGCTTCCTGATAGATGAGGCTGCGCAGTCTCTCGAAATCCGTGGACGATAGATTTTCGTTTGCAATAGCCATAGGGTGTTCGCGGTGAAGCGGGGCGCAGCTTTTGGGCGCCCCGCAAGGGATCAGACTAAAGCTTCAGTCAATTGTTTGTTGGGCTCGGCGCTACGAATCATTTGCAATTCATCCGCCGAGAAAACGCGGTCTATGTCGAGGATCATGATCAATTGCGACTCGCGCTTGCCCATGCCTTTGATAAAGTCGGTTCTGATCTTTGTTCCAATTCTTGGCGGAGGCTGAATGTGTTCCGGTTCGAGGTCGATTACCTCCTCGACGGAATCCGCCAGCGCGCCGATCACATTGGACTCGCCATCTACCAGCATCTCAACGACGACGATGCAGGTGTTTACAGTTTTCTCTGTCTTCGACATCTCGAAACATAGCCGCAAATCCACGACGGGCACAACATTGCCACGCAAATTAATTACGCCTCTCATGAATTCGGGCGTCCGCGGGATCTTGGTGATTGTAGTGAAATCGAGCACTTCGCGAACCTTGGCGACGTCGGTCGCGAAGACTTCCTCACCCAATCGGAAAGTTAGGTATTGCCGGGTATCTGTGATTTCTGTGAAGCTCATGATACGATCTCCTTTCGCGAGCTGGAATTGAGGCACGCCCGGCTAGGTGGGCGTGCCCCGTTCCGGCTAGTAACGCTCGAATTCCTTATCCAAATGATCGCCGGCATCTTTCATTCGTAGCCTCACACCTGACTTATGTGTCGCCTTGCTGGCGGCTGGTGGAGCAGCTTGCGAGACCGCTTCCCGCAACTTTCCTAGTGACGCGGCGGGCCTGGCGGCTGTGCTTTGGCCGGCCGGTCCCGATTCATTGGTTCGGAAAAAGCCAAGAGCGGAGATCAACTGATCGGCCTGGCCGGTCAGCTCTTCGGTTGTGCTCGCCATCTCTTCAGCCGCCGAAGCGTTCTGTTGAATTACCTTTTCCAATTGCTGCAAAGCCTTGTTGATCTGCTCCGAGCCTGTATCCTGTTCTTTGCTCGCCGCGGTGATTTCCTGTACCAACTCCGCCGTCTTTTGGATGTCGGGCACGAGTTTGTCGAGCATTTCGCCGGCCTTCTCTGAGACCTTTACAGTTGTCCCAGACAGTTGATTGATTTCGCCTGCCGCCTTCTGGCTGCGTTCGGCCAGCTTGCGCACTTCGGCAGCCACCACGGCAAACCCCTTGCCATGCTCGCCGGCGCGCGCCGCTTCGATAGCCGCATTGAGCGCCAATAGATTAGTCTGGCGGGCGATTTCTTCGATGATTGAGATCTTGCTGGCTATCTCCTTCATCGCTGAGACCGCACTGAGCACGCTCTTGCCGCTTTCCTGCGCGTCTTTGGCCGATTTGGTTGCGATCTTTTCGGTCTGTTGCGCGTTGTCGGCATTCTGTTTGATGTTGGAAACCATCTCCTCCATTGATGACGAGGCCTCTTCGGCGGAAGATGCCTGCGCGCTAGCACCGTTGGAGACTTGAACGGACGAGGTGCTAATCGCCTGGCTTGCTGAGGCAACCTCTCCGGCGATGCCACGGATTTCGCCGACTGTGCGTGTCAGGCCTTCGACCATGCTGATCAAGGCCTGCATCAGCTTGTCCTGGGCGCAGCGTTCGCGTATAACAACAGTCAGGTTGCCATGAGCGATCTCCTCCGATACGTGAGTGACGTCGTTGGTCGCGCCAATCAGAGTATTCAAATTGTTCTTTATCGTGTTGAATTCGCCATTGTAGGTGTCGGTGATTTGCGACGGCATGTCGCCTTTACTGATGCGCTCCACATAGTTTGCAGCCACGTTCAGCGGTCCAATGACAGCGTCGAGCGTCTGGTTCACGCCTTCGACGATCTTGCGGTAGTCGCCTTGATGCTTGGCCGCATCGGCGCGGGTAGCAAGTTTGCCGTCAACGGCCGCTTTCACCAGCAGGCCGGCGTCGGCAACGAGTGCGTTGATGTTATCGATGCAGTTGTTTAGGTTGTTCTTGATGGCGTTGAAGTCGCCGTTGTACTGATCGTTGATCTTGGCCGGGATCGCCCCGCGCGAGATCTTGTCGACGTAATCGGCAGCCACGTTCAGCGGCCCGATGACAGCGTCGAGCGTCTGGTTCACGCCTTCGACGATCTTGCGGTAGTCGCCCTGATGTTTGGCCGCATCGGCGCGGG
>CAIRSA010000554.1 GCA_903881085.1 uncultured Acidobacteriia bacterium | reverse complement strand
GGTGACTCGCATTGCGGGCGGTATCTCGTGGGGCAAACCGGGGACAGCCCGCATGATTCCGGCAAAAGACGCCGGAATCATGTAGGCTGTCCCCAGTTTGCGCAGTCTCGCCACCCATCCGAATTTGCCGTCGACTGCTCTATTTAGGGTCCAATGGTGATCGTGACGTGGTCATTCTCTGCCAGAGTCAGCGGCTCAAGCGGGTGTGGTGCTCCGCCTTCGTAAATCGCGTAGACGCGTGTCGCCATAGTCCTACTTCCCTGCCGCCGGAAATGCACGTCCCAGCAAGTTCACAAGCCCCGAAAGTGCAGTTGCGATGCGCTCTTGATTAATGGATTCCGGCAGCGGAATCGCGATCATCGGCCGGTTCGTAGCCGGATCGTGCTTGAACAATCCAGACAATGCTTGTTCCAGCGGACTGGCAGGCGTTTCAGCGGCGCTTGCAGCAGCACGCGGCGGGGCTACCGACTCCAGGAATTTCAAGCCGGCCTCTAGCAAGCCGGCGGCTGCATCTTCAATTCTGGCCGAAGCGCGTGGAGCGCTCGATTTGACGGCCTCCTCCGCCGGCTGTCCCAACTCCGACTGTTCTAACTCCGGCTGTTCCATGGCCTCCGGCTCTACCGCCTGCCCCGCAGCCGCGACCATCACATTCACTGGCTCAGGCGCAGGTTCCTCCACGATCGGCTTCGGCCGCCCAGGCTGATCGGCGAAGATCTCCTTCACCACCTGCAGCATCGATTTCTTCCGCAGCTTGCTGAAGTCCACTTCGCCAGTGGTTGAATCAAACACTCCCGCGAAAAGCGATTTCTTCAGCTTCAATGTCTCCCAAACCCGCTGCTCGATGCTGTCCGAGGTCAACATGTGGATCACATGCACCGGCCGTGACTGCCCCATCCGATGCACACGCCCGATGCGCTGCTCCAGCCGTGCCGGATTCCATGGCGGCTCAAAGTTAACTACCACCGACGCCGATTGCAGATTCAAACCCACGCCACCCGCATCGGTCGACAGAAACACCTTGCATTCCGGATCGGTCTTGAACTTCTCCATCAGCGCCCCGCGTTGGCGCGAGGGGACGCCGCCATGGAGCGAGACGAAACCGATCCCCAACTTGGTCAGTTCCTCACCCGCCAAATGCGTCATGCGCTCAAATTCGCTGAACACCACAACCTTGCGGTTTTCCTCGATGGCCAGTTCGCGCATGATCTCGCAAAACTCTTTGAGCTTCGGCGAATGGTGCGTTTGCTTATCGAAAAGGAACGTCGAATTGCAGATCATGCGCATGTTCTGCAGGCAGCACATGATCCGCTTCTGGTCGATTTCGGAAAGCCATCTCTGCCGTTCCCATTTCCGCATCAGTGCGGCAAGAATATCGCTCTGTTCGTAATAATGCTCGGCCTGCTCAGGCGTCAGCGGCACCTGGAAAATCTGATCTGTCCTTGCCGGAAGCTGCTTCAGAACCTCCGGCCGCGTGCGCCGCAACAGGATCGGCGCCATCTGGCTTTTAATCTGATCCAGACCTTTGTAGCCCAGCAGGTGGCCCTCGTCATCCTCCATCTTGTGCTCGTGCAGGAAGCGGAACGCCGGACCCAGCCGCCGTCCGTCCACGAACTCCACCACGGAGAACAGCTCTTCCAATTTGTTTTCCAGCGGTGTGCCCGTCAGCACAAACGCGTAACGGCTCTTCAGCTGTTTGATTGTCCGCGCGGTTGCGGTCGTCCAATTCCGGATGCGTTGCGCCTCGTCCAGAATGATGAGGTCGGGCTTCAGTTCGTGCATGTCGCGCACATCTTTCAGAACAAGTTCATAGCTGGTGAGCGTGAAGAATGTGGGCGACGCATACTGTGCCCTCCGCTTGGGCAACAGCCCATCGATGACCTGCGCCGAAAGGGTCGTGAATTTTTCGATCTCCGTCTTCCACTGATATTTGACAGACGCCGGCGCAACCACCAGCACCCGTTCGATTCCTTTGTTGCGGCGCAGCAGTTCGGTGGCGGCCAGCGCTTGTACGGTCTTGCCCAACCCCATGTCGTCAGCGAGCACCACTCGGCCGCGGCAAGCGGCGAAGATCGCGCCCTGCGTCTGGTACGGCAACAGAGTGGTTTTCAGCAGGCCAGGGAAGGGGTCTTTGCCGGTCTTGAGCTTGGCCAATAGTTTTCGTTCCAGGTCCAGACCGTCCGATAGTTCGTTCTCGCGGTCAATGAAATCCAGGACGTCGCTATAGATGACCGCGTCGCTGTCGGCGTGGCGGAAGGCATCCAAGACACCGGCGAATTGCCGGTACCTCTCGCGTGGCAACAATCCCTGCGCATCGAAGTGCGTCTTCGCCAGCTCCGCCAGTGCCGCGGAAGGGGCAGCGGGCAGGCGCAAACGAACCTCGATCGAATCTCCGTAATGCAGCGAGATGGATGCGCGCGTGCGCTTGTAGGCAGATGTTTCCAGCGCCTTTCGATGACGCTGCCGCAACCGCGCCAGCATAGCTTCGATGTGCTTGCAGGTCCCCAGTGTGTTGACGGCAAAATCCGGACAGGAGCAGTAGTTCTCAAACAACCCCGTCCCGCGCACGGCCACGCGGTAGTGTTTGCCGCTCGCGGACATGATTGTGTAGTCGCCGAGCACGCCCCCCGGCGGCCGTTCCAGGATCTTTGCCACTGCGTTGGCGGCTCTCTCTTGGCGGGCGGCAATTTGCTCTTCAATCAACATGGGGGATCGTCTCCAATTCGTGGATTAAGGAAAATGATAACCCACTACCGCGCCCGGGTGGAATTTTCCATGAGGACCGGTGGCCGTGCTGCCCCGTTTTGCGACTTCGGCGCGGACTTGGACGAGGCACTCGTGGTCGATGTTGTCGTCGTGCGGTTCGATGATCTCGTAATCAAAAGGGCCTTCCAGTTTTTCTTCTGTTCGGGTATCATTCTGGGCGGAGGCGTATTATGGAAGTTGACGAACGGCGAGTGGATGACGCGGTTTTAGCGCTGTTGTATATGACCTTGCACGACCATTGCCGGGCTTGGAAGGCGCATGATTGGGATGCGTTAGACCGGCTGCATCAGCGGGGGATGATTTCGGATCCTGTGAACAAGGCCAAATCGGTAATGTTTACCCAGGAGGGGAAGGCGGAGGCGGAACGATTGTTTTGGGCGATGCTTGGGAAGGCTGAGGACTAAGGTCTTGCCGGCGGCAGGCGGGGATGGCTATCCCGGTCCGCGTCGTTCCCCGCCTAACAAAATATCAATCTCCCTTTAATCCAATACTTTAACTCAAATCGCCATTTGACCTGCAAACCGGGTATGGTATCTAGATCATCAGGAGAATGCCATGCGAAACCTGTTTAGAAGGCCAAACACAAAATTTCAGATCAGCAAAAAGCCCAAGCCTAACCCACGGACTCATTGGTAGAATTTTAGCGCGGTACAGGTTCGTTAGACCAGCCCGTTTCTAAAGTCCCCCTTTCAAACCGTGCGTGCGGTTTTCCCGCACACGGCTTAACGATGATCTTACAGGTGCGGCTTGCGCCGGGTATTTCACAG